>NZ_KN050812.1:9337-247935 GCF_000746135.1 Bacillus sp. UNC322MFChir4.1 | reverse complement strand
CAGAATATTCTAGTGCGAAAATGACGCTTGATCATACTGGTGGATATGTTGCTCAATTTGATGTATCTTGGGATGAAGTCTCATATGATCAAAATGGAAAAGAAGTATTAACTCATAAAACTTGGGATGGAAACGGTAGAGACAGAACTGCCCATTTCAATACAGTGATCCCACTTCCAGCGAATGCGAAAAATGTAAAAGTTATGGCGAAAGAATGTACAGGTCTTGCATGGGAATGGTGGAGAACAATTATTAATGAACAAAATGTTCCATTAACAAATGAAATAAAAGTTTCAATTGGAGGAACAACATTATACCCAAATGCTAATATTAGTCATTAATTAAAAGTGAAGCGCCCTGTTTACAGGGCGCTTTTTTACTTAGTCGTAAGTATATCGGCGCTTTTACATTATTCATTTTTAATGCTATAAACAACATAACGTTGTAAATCCACATTTTCGGGACGCTACCCCTATTAAATTAGTATTAGACTAAAGTAGTGAACCACTCTTGTAGGAGGTGAATTATATTGAAGAATTTTATATTAGACTCTCTAGGCCCTTTTTTGTATCAATTAGTCTTCGAACCAATTATTTGTATTTCATTTGGATTAATAGGTTTTTATATTTTTAAAAAGGTATGGATCGCACCTGTAATAACAATGCTTTTTCAAATATCTATGTCATTTTATTTTATGGAAGTGGGAATTTCTTCGTGGTCCCTTATTTTCCCTTTCATTTCTTTTTTTATCGCTCTCTCTATCCACAAAACAAAGATATAGTTTATTTGGATTTGAGTCAATATTTTGGACACAAAAAGGTAAATCTAAACTATTTTTTATCAAAATAAGGTACTAAGAAGCTATATAGAAAAATAGAAACCAAGCAAAATGATAATACTACCTACTAAAAAAAGAAAGATATGAAACTAACTTTAATTAATTCCATAAAAAATATTAAAGTAACGTAGAGTAATGTCTATTAAATTTCAAAGCATAATCATAATATTTTAAAGTTAGTATAGCCATAAAAAAACAGTAAATTTGAGCTTTTGCAGAAAATAAATAAGTTGACGAGCCTTTCCTTTTTTACCATAATATTGTAGAGAGGAGGTGGGAGCATGGAAGCATATTTTCGAGCAGCTTCATTAGAACCGTTTGTCCCATACTCGAAACAACACGTTATTGTACTTCTTCTTATTGGTTTAGGAATTTATTTTCTATATCAATATCAGGATTTACTTCGCCAAGAGCAATGGAATATAATGGTTCGCTACACAATTGCTTTTTTGTTTATAGGCAGTGAAATTGGATTGGACATATGGCAGGTGAAGGCAGGGCTTTTTAAACTCAGTACATCATTGCCATTTGAGTTATGTACGGTTAGCTTATTTTTGGCATCCATTATGATTATAACGAAAAGTTATAAGCTATATGAAATTGTCTTTTTTACAGGAATTCTTGGGGCATCACAAGCCATTTTAACTCCAAACTTACAGTATGCATTTCCGCATTTTCGCTTCATAGAATATTTCATCGCACATGCATTACTCGTTTTGTCACCGCTCTTTATGACATGGGTGGAAGGGTATAGACCAACTTTTCAATCGATTAAACGTACGATGTTATTTTTAAATGCATTGCTACCAATTATTTTATTTGTAAACGGTAAAACAGGCGGGAACTATATGTTTTTAGCACATAAGCCAGAAACAGCTTCCTTACTTGATATGCTAGGTCCTTATCCTTACTATATTATTTCATTAGAAATTGTTGCGTTTATTGCATGCCTACTCTTGTATATACCGTTTAACAGAAATAGAAGAAGTATGAACAAAAAAATATTAAGAAATATTTGAGTGAGAGACCACACCCTGCTAGAAATTTAGCGGTGGTGTGGTTTTGTTATTCTATTTACTCTAAAGATTTTTGAATCGTTTTCTCTTGAAATACCATTCATGGTCAATGTGCAATTTCTCTCCTCTAGACGGAAAATAAAATCAATTGTAAGATAAGTGTGTATTTTACAAATGGGAATTTGATAAAGTATTCTGCTAGGTATGGGGGGAATAGACATGCAACTGGTTTTTCAAATTACATATCATCGTATGTACGACCACTATCGTCCGAAGCTACTTCAAGCAATTCATTGTTTACATACTGAAGAATTGTGGAAGCAGGAGATGAATTCAATCGGTGGAATTGTTCTACACATTTGTGAGCATATAAAAAGAAATACAGTTCGGTACTCGAATTCAAATATTAAGTTTGAAGAAGGGATTGAAGAGTACTTTCCTCATTTAGACATACCATCAACTGCGTTAGGTTCCATTATTGAAGAGACTTTTACGAATTGGAAAAGAGAGTTTGCGAAAGCTGTAAATAGTAAACAAAATGGAGAAATAGATATACATAGTCTCTTTCATCTTGTTGAACATACTGGCTATCATTTAGGACAAATTGTGGACCGCGTGAAACGAATAAAGAACACAAAATTTGATTTTTGTCAAAAGGGACTAAATGAAAGAAATTTGAAAACGATGATTGAAAATAATAGCGATTTGCTAGATTCATAAGTATTTCTTATTTATATGCTAAAGTTTTGACTAATTTTACCGAAATGAAAGATATTGTAAGATTGATTTAAGTATGAAATGAAAGGAAGCGATGCCAATGCTTACATTTCGTCGTGTCGATATCGAAAAGGATAAACAAACAATCATTCGATTTTTCACAGATACAGATGAGGAACTTGAGTTTCATGAGGGTGAATATATAAAGTATGCAAAGCAAAAACAATTGAATTTTCCAGAAGGATTTGTTCTCCTAGAACGTGATCAACAGGCAGTCGGAGAATTAGTGCTTCGGTATGATACGTATGAAGGAAGAGAGATTGGGTATGTCAGTTTTGTATATGTAATTCCTGAGGGGCGCGGGAAGGGATATAGTAACGAGCTGTTTCAATATGCTGAGGAGCAGTTTAAAAAACGGAATGTGACGGAATATCATCTTCGCGTTGCACAGTCCAATTTGCGCGCGATTAAGTTCTATGAAAAACAAGGATTTGAAAGATTGGGAGAAGAGCAGAATTCTTACAATCATCGCTGCTGGAGAATGGGGAAGAAGATGTAGATAGAAAATGGGGCGGTGATTGTGCTGAAATATAAACATCCTAATAAAATTCATATCATAGGTTCTGTCGGAAGCGGGAAAACAACTTTAGCAAGAACATTATCCTCGAAGTTACAGATTCCATATTATGAGCTCGACAATGTCGTTTGGAAAAGGTCTGAAAATGGAGACATAAGAAATACGCCTGAAGAAAGAGATAAGCTGCTGAATGATATTGTCAGTTCTAATACATGGATTGTTGAAGGGGCTCATCATACATGGGTATCTCAAAGTTTTCAACATGCAGATATCATCATTTTTTTAGATGTAGCTCTTTCAAAAAGGGTATATAGAATAACGAAGAGATACATTTTACAACTGCTTCGTCTTGAAAAGGCAAACTATAAGCCGAGTTTTAACATGTATTTGAAGATGTTTAAATGGACGAGAGATTTTGAAAGAAAGAATAAAGCGGAGATTTTGTATATGTTAGAGGAGCGTGGCGATAAGGTTGTTGTTGTGAGGGATAATAGGGAAGTTGATATAAGTTAAAAAAAGAGGTTTAAAACAAAGAGGTTTAAAACAAAGAGAGTGAGCAAGTACAGGTCATGTATTTAAGTTAACATTCTAAAATGATAATAAGGATAAAACAAAGAAGTAAAAAAGAGCTAGCGTCATGGTAACCCTTTTTTACTTCTTTTGGTTACGCCGCTATACCTTCGTTCTCATTATTTTAACATATTTCCAAAAGAATTCCCCTTCCTCAAGGAACGAGAAGGATAGAAGTGCACCCCAATTGTTAGACACAGTCTAACAATTGGGGTGCACTTCTAAGGTAGATAAGGAGGGGTTATTCACAGTGAAATTGCTTTTTTAAAAAGCTCCCTAAATTTCTCCCTATCTTCTGATGTAAATGGTTTTGGCCCCTTTGTACGCTTGCCACTTTTTCGAGCCATTGCACTTAAATAACGTGTTTGTAATAATTGGTCAATGTTTTCATTTGTATAGCTATACCCATTGTGGTGAAGAACCGTACACCCTTTTGCTAAACCTAGCGAAGCAAGACCATAATCTTGCGTAACGATTATATCTCCTTTTTCTGCTAACTTCATAATCCGATAATCCGCAGCATCTGCTCCAGAATCAACATAAATCTTTTCCACCCCTGATGGTTGTTCCGCATTAGAAAAATGAGAAAAGCTAGTAACAAGGATAACAGGAATTTTAGCATTCGTACCTTCAGAGATAATAATATCTTTTACCGGACAAGCATCTGCATCAACATAAATTTTCATCTTTATCACTCCCATAAATAAGTTCGAGTTGATAATAAAGGCAGATTTAGCTTTTGTCAAACGAAGATGCTTTACTTAAAATCATTAAAAAAACAGTTATTCTATTAAAGGGCGCTTTAAGTGAGAAAGGATAACAAAAATTATCAAACTTTATTCCAAGGCTACAACTTCCTAATCGAGGGACAATTCCGTAAGCTATCTCTTAATTCAGATGGGCTGTTCCTTTAAAGATGAAAGGAAAATAAAATATTTTAAATAGGCGTCTTGACCTGTGGGAACACCATAGTATATATTCCAATTATGTGGGATAAAATGTAAAATTGTTCTGTTGGCTTTATTTATTTTCTAATAAACTCAGTGGGGGGATATTGGTTGGAAAAAATAGTAAAGCGATATATTGTTTGGACATACGTAATATTTTATTGTTTTCTTCTACTAATTGGGATAACAATGAACGTTTTAAAAGCCCAAATACTAACTAACATATTGATAATTATATCAGCGTGGACTTCTACATTTGTTTTCATAGTTATGTTTCGTAAAATCAATCCAAAAGGTAATCTAAGGGAATATATAAAAAGTCAATTCAGGGAAAAAATAAAAATTTCAACGATATTATGGATTTTTCTACTTCAATTTTCTATTTTCCTAGGAAGTCTTTTATTTACAAGTATTGACCAGAACATACCAATAAAAGCTCAATTAGCTACTTCTTGGAGTACACTACTAGTGGCATTTGGTAATCATTTCATTCGAGGACCATTAGGAGAAGAACTGGGCTGGAGAGGGTATGTATTAAATGAATTGCAAAAAAAATTCAGCCCATTAAAATCAGCAATTATAGTTGGCGTGGTGTGGGGATTTTGGCATGCGCCGCTATGGTTTATATCTTCAGGATATACAGGAATACAATTGGTTCAATATATTATTTGTTTTTTAGTTTCTATTGTTTCTGTATCTATAATTATGACGGTATTTTATAACCTGAATCATAATCTAGTTATAACAATGATGATTCATCAATTTTTTAATTATTTTATGGCGATCCAAATTGGAGATAAACTACATACTTTTGTCATTACTACTATATTATATTTTATAGTTGCGGTAGCGCTAGTTTTGGTGAAATATAGAAAAACCTTTAATAAGTCGTAGCGGAGAACCATCATTTTTTTCAATATATTTAAGTAGATTTATAATGAAAAATAAAGATGATGTTGATCATAATGACTTAATCAAAGGAATTGAATATGGAGCAAAATAAAATAAATGAAGTGATCAATAACAATGTCCAATGGTTACATGATATGGCGAATATTTAGGTGATATTATCTGAATGGTTTGTATGTATTATAGTCTTTAAATAAGAAGATGTTTGAGATGAAGATAGATGATGTAGGGATAGGTAGGAGCTGTAAAATGAAAAAGAAAACAGATAATGAAAGTTTTGGTGCTAAGGTCATTGGGACGATGGGGTTGATATTTTGTATGATTATATCGATAGCTCTTTTTTGTGAATGCAGTTTATATATGAGTAAAAAAATTGCTGTGAATAAGAACTAGCTGCGATATATCAAATATGAAAGCAAATATTCGCTTTGTGCGTGTACAATCACAAGGGCTCGTGTAATCAATCGGATTATATAAATAATAAAAAAAGAACCCTAAGATCTTAAATCTTAGAGTTCTAACTTTAAAGGGTCTATAAATCTATTTTGTCGCTTTTCTTCCTACTAATACCCAGTACAGAGATAAACTGAATAGAGTAACTAGTACAAGAATGAATAGAATATTACTAAACATAGAAGCGTCCACATTGTTTATAATTCCAAGGAAATTTTTCTTTATTGCGGAATTGTCCATCATTGCTGCTGTGTAAGCAATTCCGATTGACATCGCAACATTTAGTGTTAAATTATAAAATCCGATTGCTGTTCCTGTTTTTTCTTTATCGATTGTACAAATGCAAGAGTCAAGTAATGGTGCATACATGAATGCAAATGAACTAGAGAAAAGAACCATTGATATTACGAATACAACAACAGAAGTTTTAATAAAGAATCCGCCTAATAGTAAGCTGAGCATAATGCTGCACATAGCAAGTGTAATACATTGTTTGCTTCCCATAACCTTCGCAACTTTTCCAGAAAGAGCTCCGACGATAGTCGCTGCTATATAGCCTGGAATCAATAATAGTGAAATTGTATCTAGCTGTAAACCATAGATCTTTTCAAGTAAGAATGGGAATAGGAAAATATATGCTAACTGCACAGAGTAAATGATAAACGCAACGCCAAGCAATGAGATAAACTGCTTATTTTGGAAGAATGAGATTCCGATAAAAGCTTTTGAGTTCTTACTAATATAAGTAAGGAACAAGGCAATTGCAACAATAAACAAGATTAGGTAAAGCCAATTGAAATCTGTAATATATAGTAGTAGGGACGCTGAAATGGCTCCAACTAGAAATAATCCTAATATATCTACATGACTGTTTTCCGTTTCTTCCTTAGGAAGATATTTCAAAATAAAAGGAAGAGTGAAAAGTGTTACTAAAGAAATTAAAAATAAAGTTGTCCAATGGAAATATGTTGAAACATAACCTCCAGTTAATGCACCGATAAGCTGTGAAAGAGCAAAACTACTTGTACTTAATCCTAAAAATTTCTTTTGTTCATCTGCAGGTAAATGCTTTGTGACAAAGATTACATATAACGTTTCAGCTGATGCTAAACCGGCAGTTTGAATAATTCGTGAGATAACAACTAGTAAAAACGAATGCTGAAAAATATATCCCATGACTGAACCAACGCAGATTAAAAGAATACCAGCGGTAAAAAGTTTTCTAAAACTAATAGAATCCGCTAAAGCTGCGTAAACGACTGCTCCAATTCCGATTACAAGACCAGCTAATGTTGCTTGCCAGCTAACTGTTGTCGCTGAAATGTTAAAATCCTTTGCCATATCAACAGAAATAATCTTAAACGAGTTGTCAATTATTAAACATAGTAGAAATAACAGTAAAGTAACAGGTACTGCTTTCTTAGCACTATATTCTTGAGTTTTCTTCATGCTTGAATTTGCACTTATTGTAGACATAGTGATATTTCTCTCCTTTTGTAATTCAGGAAATGGTCTTCCTGAGTCATGATTGTTTAACTATCAATTGATCAGATGGCTTTCGTAATTTTTACGCCATTTGTTTCCTATGAGGGATTTCCTTGTGCACAGTTGTATCCACTTTTGTGTCTTCCTTTTTATGATGTTTAAAGGAAGCGTTTGCATGTATGACTGAAATAATCATGCGTGATAACTATTTAAACTATCGTATAGTTGTCTAAAGACTTGTATACATATAAAGAGTGGAAAGGATACCATACTTCTTGTGATGTTTACAAAAAAGTATAGGCATGAATAACGAAAAACATCTTATAGTTGATTCCGCTTTCATGATTATGCAAAATAACTCTTTGTGATATACGTTATTGTATAGTTGTCTAAAAACTTGTATACATCTTAACAATGAAAAGGATACCATACCTTTTTGTTGCTCACAAGTCATCTTTTCTTTTGGAATTTGTCTGTTTTGTTACAAAAAGAGAAAGGTTGTATATTTGAAGAGTTTGTAATAATTGAAGTAAAAAAGAGTTAGCATGACGCTAGCTCTTTTTGTACTTCTTTGTTTTATCCTTTAGATAACATTGGATTAATAAATGGGGAAACTGGGATATTATTACTTGAGAGCGTTAATTGTAATCGTGGCAGTCTGCGCGATCAGTTCATTATCATAGGTAGCATCCTTTGTATCACGACTGGACAGAATTGCAATGATAATGGGTTTTCTATTCGGTGGCCAAACGATTGCAATATCATTTCGTGTTCCGTAGCTTCCGGCTCCTGATTTATCAGCGACTTCCCAGTCTTTTGGTAATCCAGCGCGGATAAGTTTGTCTCCTGTAGCGTTTCTACGCATCCAATCTGTAAGAATTTTACGTTTGTCAGCTGGGAGTACATTTCCAACTGTGAAAGCCTTAAGATCGGTAGCAAGTGCTTTAGCTGTACTTGTATCACGGATGTCACCAGGAATAGCTTCGTTTAAATCTGTCTCAAAGCGATCTGCCTGGGTAACTCCATCACCAATCTGTTTGAGCGCTTTTTCAAATCCTTTAGGCCCGTCTAGTTCCTTAAATAAAAAGTTCCCTGCGGTATTATCACTGTAACGAACGGCAGCTTCTGCAATCTCTCCAAGTGTCATACCGGTATCTACATATTTCTCTGTAATGGGTGAATATTCAACTAAATCATCTTTTGTATAAGTGATAACTTCGTTTAATTTGTCAATTGGATTTTGCAGTAGCACTGCTCCTGCAGCTAAAGCCTTATATGTTGATGCGAAAGCAAACCGTTCATTTTGTTTATAAGAAACTGTTCGATTTGTACCGGTATCAATAGCATAGACACCTAGTCGAGCGTCGAACTTTTTCTCAAGTTGAGCGAACTCCTGATGAGTCGCATGATTTGTATGTTTGGTTTGCTTTGTTTTTTCTTTTGCTTCCACTTGCAATGGTTCACCTGTAAAGAGTTTTACACTTGCAAGACTTAAACTTAGTATGCCAACACACATCCCTATTTTTAGCATCCTTGTACTTTTCAAAATGATCATTCCTTTCACACTTTTAATACTTAAAACAAATGTTAAATTAGATACAATGTATACAATTTGAACACCGGTTTTTACTATTACATGTAAAACCTCCTAATTATTTGATTAGACTCTTATGTACGAATTGAAAGAACAACCTTATTCAAGGAGTTTCAAAAGATTACATTTGTAGTCTGATTACATCTGTAGTACAATATTACAGATGTAATCAAGTAAAGTCAACTCTTTATTTTTCATCATCAAGCTACTATAAATATGCTATATACCTGTTTTTAAAAATTAAAAAATCCAAGAGAGTTGGTGTTGAGAGACATGTTTTTAACTCATTTTATAATTGGCCTATTGGTGTCTTCATTTTCCGTTGTTGTTATTCTACTTACACGAAAATGGTTTGGAAGACAACTAACAGCAAAATGGCACTATCATTTGTGGATGTTTCTTTTTATCGCTTTAGCACTTCCATTCATACCTACTCATTTATATAATTTTAGTTCTCTCTTTAGCGGTGGGAATACATATCAGACTAATGCGCTCAGCCCTAATACAGAAATAACTGGAACTAATATGATGCAGGGTCTACACCTGATACAAGACTTTTCTGTATCTGTCAATCGGCCGGATCTGTCCTTACTTAATATGGGAGTGATGGGATTATGGATGTCAGGGGTGCTATTGTATACTTTTACTATAGTTCGTGGATGGATTACACTTAGAAGGATAAAGAATTATTCTTCTACGTTTTCCAATCAAGAAGTTCTCGTGCTTTTCGAAGAATGCAAGAAAAGACTACAGATTAAAAAATCAATAAAGATTGTTATTTCGAAAAAAGTCCAATCTCCAATGATATTCGGACTTTTTCAAACATATATCGTCTTACCTTCTCAGCATGAAAACTGGCTCAACTTGAAACATTACGAGTATATCTTTTTTCATGAACTGAATCACTATAAAAATAAGGATCTGCTGACAAATTACGTGATATTGTTCTATCAAATCGTTTATTGGTTTAATCCCCTTGTCTGGCTTGCTTTTAGAGAAATGAGATTAGATCGGGAAATCGCATGTGATACATCTGTTTTACATTTACTAGATGATAATTCATTTAGTGAATATGGAAATACAATCATTAATTTTTTAGATCTTTCGAAACGGTCAAGTAAGCTACAGTTAGTAACACAAATAAACGGTTCGAAGAGTCAAATCAAAAAACGAATTGAACAAATTGCTGCCTATAAGCCTGGAGCAAAGAAATCAATAAGAAAAAGCGTCTTTATTTATGTGTTGGCCAGTATCATTTTGACAGTCCAATTACCTGTCATTTCTGCATTTGCGACGGAGAACGACCGATACTATTTTAATAATGACGGAACAGTTTATGAGGATTTACATCAATTCTTTAAAGGGTATGAAGGAAGTTTTGTTTTATATGATCAGAGTGCAAAACAATATCGCATTTATAATGAAGAGAAAAGTGCGTTGCGGGTATCACCTGATTCCACATACAAAATCTATAGTGCCTTATTTGCACTAGAATCAAATGTGATATCACCCGAAGAATCCACCCTTTCATGGGATGGGACGGAGCAACCCTATGACGCTTGGAATATGGATCAGGATGTCTCATCTGCTTTACAAAAATCTGTAAACTGGTATTTCCAAGAACTAGATCGTAGAACAGGAATTGAAACAATACAATCTAATCTACAAGATATAAACTATGGAAACTCCAATGTATCTGGGGGGGTAGGTGAATTCTGGCACGAATCCTCATTAAAAATTTCTCCAGTCGAGCAAGTGCAACTGCTGCAAGCCTTTTATTATAATCAATTGGGATATAAGGAAGTGAATATCCAAGCTGTGAAAGAAGCACTATTCTTAGAAAAGAATGAAGAAGCTCGCCTATCAGGAAAAACGGGTACAGGAACAGTGAATGGAAAAAACATCAATGGTTGGTTTATCGGGTATGTAGAGACGAAGAACAATACTTATTTCTTTGCTACCAATATACAAAATGAAGATGATGTATCTGGAAGCAAGGCTATAGAAATTACTTTATCAATTTTAAAGGATTTAGGAATCTATTAAAGAAAATGGAGGGGATAAATATGGAGAAAAACATCCCTAGTATATCAGAATCAGAATGGGAAATCATGAACGTGCTTTGGGATAAAGCTCCTCAAACAGCGAATGACATCATACTTTCCTTACAGGAGAGTACTGATTGGAAACCGAAAACCATACGTACTCTTCTCGATCGGTTAGTTCAAAAAGATGTAGTAGGTGTCAATAAAAATCTAAGAGTTTACACCTTTTACCCGCTCTATACACAGGAAGAGTTCCAGCGTGCCGAGACCAAATCATTTATTAAGCGTATCTATGGAGGTACCCTGAAATCCATGCTTGCCCAATTCATTCAGGAAGATACCCTATCTGATGATGAAATCAATGAACTACGCTTTATTTTAGATAGGAAACCTAAAAAGTAATAATATTAAAAAAGGCGATTTGGAATTTTTTTAAATCGCTTTTTTCGGTCGAAATCGAAATAGTGGGGGACATATTACTCATGTAATTATCATTTCTACTCAGATTAAAAAGAATCACTTTCTTCCCGTCCGTTAGTCATAATGAACGAAACGACCCCATGCTCATTCCACCCCCATACGATAAAATGAGCTTTTTGGTTACAAGTTAGCACAAAATTTCGTTCTGGGGGCATTATGAGATCTTAACTTGATGGGCATGGACTGTTACTGCTTCTTTATTTGCAGGGTTTACTACATGGTCGGATAAAAAATCTTTAGGAAAGGTAGCAGTTACTATAGAGCGGATTTATTCATACTCATTGATAGGAATAGAAACGTCTTATATATTTTCTTATTGTTATTATATTTAAATAATACATAAAGATGAAAAAAGGGGTAAAGCCATGGATTATAACGCATTTCTTAAGCAAGTAATTAATGGAGATTGGAAGTCAACTCAAAAGGGTTTTATTGTTTATACTCCTGAAAAAACCATTGAATATTTTGAAGATATATCAAATGAAAAGGATATATTTTTAGCGGATTTTAAGTATGTTGAAGATTTATTTTTTGAAGCATGTTCTAATGTCATAGAAAAATTTTCTCGTTCCGAAAATAATAAAGATGTATTTGTACTCGCATTGTACGTTGATACTGAGGGCGGCTATTTTGGTATATCAATAAATACAGAACCGGAATACCGAAAGATAATTGATAAGTGGTATCCTGATGAATCAGAAGAAGAGCTTAATAACTTATATGGAGTTCGGTACCATGATTCAGCATTTCCGTTTACCTTTTTCAGTGAATTAATCACTCCGCAATTAGAAGAAATCACAAACGCATACTATTGTATAAATACGGAGCATCCAATACTTGATGTTCAAAGAAAGATAGCATTTCGTAAATCCTTTTTTGAAGAACATCTAATATTAATAGGAATCAACGTGATGAATAGACTTAAAAATATATTTTCATTGTTGGATACAACAGAAGATTTTTTTGCTTATGTAACCTTGCATGATGTCAATGCTGAACTTTCCGAATTGTTGATCAAAAAAACAGTTCCAAATTTATTGTTCGAGCAGCTATTTTCCAAAAAATAAATGAAATGAATACAAAAGTCATTGAGGGATGTTCATCCTACGAAGGAATAAATCAAATCCTTTTTATAATTATTTTTTGAGGTGAAGAGAAAAGGAATAGTTCTAACTAGTTTGTATGATACATGAGACTCTTAGGCACCTATATAAAGTGTCTTTCCTTGTTCACATTCAGCAGAATACGTATAACCTAATCGTTTCATAAAATTAAAGAATAATATATTTCTTAAGGAACTATAAAACAAAAAGCGCACCATTTATTGCATTGGCGCGCTTTTTGTTTTACTTAATTCGTGAAGGGCTAATATGCTCTAGCCATAGAATCCCATCATATTGTTGGTTAGGAATCATGACTTCATCTAGACATCCCCAATACTGTCCGATAATAGGCATATACATCCAAGAGGTTTCAGGACGATTTTCCTCACCTTTTAAATTTACAAATACTTGCGGATGTTGTGCAGCCTTCAAAATTTCTTCGACACTATTTGTTTGATGTTTTTCTATTACAGAATAAGGCGTCTTATTATCCGTATCTAAACTACTACCACTATATGCATATAAACCGACTGTGTACATTTGATTTTTCAAATACTGTGGTATCATATCCATCATATTTGGGAATGGGCGTTCGGTTGCGGCTTGAATCATTTTAGAATTTTGTTTTCTAATATGATAATTGTGTCCCCACACAATTATTTTTTTATTCTTAAATTGCATCTCGCTTAACCATGCTAAATTCTGTGCCATCCGTTGATCTCGAGTGTAAAATGAGTAATCATCTGGATATTTTTCACGTGGAATTTTCTTCTGCTCTTTCACATCGCTTGGCATATATGTTTTAAGCGCATCGATTCGAATCTTGATTGATTTTTCTAGAAGATTTACATCATAGGATGTTTTAGGTGCTACTTGTTGCAATTCATTTTTATGTTGTTGGATAAACTCTTTTATGTTTTCATATTTGTCTAAAAGGGGTGCCTGCATTGCTTGAAATTCCTTATAAGAAGAGACAGAACGGTATTTTACGATTTCTTTTTCTGCTTCTACAAGTAATTTACCTACTTCAGGATCCAATTTCCCAATCCATTCATTTGCATATGTTGCAAATGTAGCAGTATTGACATTCCAAGGTATTTGTATATCAAATCCTGTTAAAATAAGAGGTGTTCCTTTTTCTTTTTGTTCTTTTATGTATTGAAATAATTCTTCCACATCTTCTGTAAACCACGGGTTATAAATAGCTTTCTTCATGGCTTGTTCAGCTGTTAAATCATCTATATTTTGATACACAGCATTCGCTTCCGCAAAGTTTGATTCAAATGCAATCACATCATAACCCATTTCTTCATGCAAATACTTAATGATACGAACCTTTGATTGATTCATTTCTGTTGAACCATGAGTAGACTCACCTAGTGAAACAATCCGTTTGCCCTGTAAGATTTGTTTCAAAAATGATAAATCTTCATTCGAGCTAGCAGTTGGTTCTTGTAATTTAACTGCATGTTCGCGAACCCAACTCTGCCATTTTTGTTGATCTGCAGGCATTTCTTCAGCAGATGCTACTGTCGAAAATGTTGTTAGCGCAAATAAAGTAGTTATGAATCCTTTTTTCCATTTTGAAAACACACATACCCCTCCTGATTTTTTATAACCTTTATTACATAAATCTAATTATCTATCATTCATTTGAAAAAATAGGAATAATTAGATTTATATATTTATACTAGAGGATAGGGTTTATAAAAATCAAGAAAAAGGTGATAATTGAGTTAAGTCATAAAATTCTGTAAATTTAAAAAGAACCGTTAGAGTAGAGTTCTAGGAAATATTCTGCATGGTTACTACAAGTATATGGCGTTATTAAGATTTGAGTTAGATAGGATTTAAAGAAAGACGGCTGCTATTTAATTTGTTGAAGTAATCAATATGTTTACGAAACACACAAAGCCTCAAGTGTGTTCATACATTCACACCTGAGGCTATTAGCTACCAGTTAGCCACTTCAACATTTGTCTTTAGCCACTTTTCCCAAAGGGGGTCCTCTATTTTCAGTAAACTTAATGACGTGCCTTGCATGTCTAAAGATGTTAGATGGGTTCCGACTTTGACAAATCGAATATCTAATCTTTCAAGTTCACATAAACGACGAATGTCATTGGCGAAGATATACTGTTCCATTAATGGGGTAGCACCTAAGCCATTAATTAGAATGGCAAACCTGTCTCCTTGTTTCCAGCGGTAAATGCTTTTGAGTTTGTTCATAAGCTCGATTGCCAATTTTTCAGAAGAAAATAATGCCTCTTTACGGTATCCTTTTTCTCCGTGGATGCCGACTCCATAAAAAACTTCATTGTCTTGCAAGGTAAAAGAAACTTTGCCTTGGATAGGATTGGTTGCTGGAGAGAGGGCGACTCCTAATGTATGCAGATTATGAATAACAGAGTGACCAACGTCTGTTAATTGTTGTAATGAATAGTTTTCAAGAGCTGCTGCTCCGAGTATTTTATGAACAAAAATCGTTCCAGCTACTCCTCGCCTTCTTTTATTAAAAGAAGCATCATCTTCAATGGAAACATCGTCATTTACAATTACATGATCAACAAGTCTTCCTTCCTCTTTTGCCAAAGCTTCAGCAGTTAAGAAGTTTTCTACGTCAGCTTTAAAGTTTTTAATGATTAAGAGGACACTCTTATCCTTAGGAACAGAGCGGATTGCTGCTAATATTTGTTCTGGTGTAGGAGGAGTGAAGATTTCTCCATTGACTGCTACTGAAAGCATTCCTTCACCTACATAACCAATATCAGCTGGTTCATGCCCGCTGCCGCCGCCGCTTATGATTACAACGTTTTGTCCAATTTCGGAAAGATCTTTCTGATAAATAATGTTATGTTTTGCGTTGTAACATATTTTATCGTTATGTTCAAAATAAAAACCATGTAACATATCCTGAACAATATTTTGAACATCATTCATGATTTTTTTCATTGTTTTTCCACCTTATCATTTGTTTGCTGATTGCTGGAGTAAAAGTACTAATTGATTGTTTATCATATTTTTCATCATAGAAGACATGATAGATGGATCTACAGCGCAGTGGTTTTCAATCCAGTCTTTTATCGTCCCAACAAATCCATGACTATAAAAAGAGGCCAGTGTATCTTTTTTCACTTCAGAAATAGCTAAATTACAGCCAACTAATAGCTCATCGATAATTTTGATGTATAAGTTTTTCGTATGTTCAAATAGATAGTAATTAAATGAGTTTTGCTCGATTACTTTAAATGCATTTTGGTAGAAGTGTTGATTTTGGTGAAAGTAATCAAATAATAAGTCGAAAATATTTTCCCATTTTTCATAATCAAGAAAGTCTATAATATTTTCCTTCGTTTCTTCTTTATAAATCCAACCTAACAGTTCAAATTTATCTTTAAAGTGATAATAAAAAGTTTGCCTGCGCATCTGACAAATTACCATAATATCACTCACAGATATTTTATGAAAAGGTTCTGTTTCCATTAATTGTTTTAGCGAGTTGGCTATAATTTTTTTGGAAATAATAGAAGAGGTCATTTGAATCCTTTCTACAACTTTATTCTTTTCTAATAATTAACATCCTATCTATAAATAAATAGGGATGTCTTTAGACAAATCGTAAATTCTGTCCGTTTATTGTAAAACGCTTTCATTTTAATATAGTTAGTAATAATACGCTTTCAAATATATCATAATTCAGAAGGGAATGTACCGTGGCAGCAATACTCTATGAATAAAGAAATCTATGAAAGTGTGTATACGAATAAGATAAACAATTTAAGAAAATAGCAAAATGTATAGAGGAGGAGTAATAAGTGAAAAAAATTATAAATAAACCTGAAACTCTCGTTATGGAGATGTGCAATGGAATGGTTATGGCTCATCCGGAGCTGGAATTGTTGAAAAAGTATAAGGTAATGAAGAAAAAAGAAATGGACGAAAATAAAGTAACGTTAATTAGCGGTGGCGGTAGTGGACATGAACCGGCACATGCGGGTTTAGTTGGGAAAGGGATGCTGGATGCTGCAGTCTGCGGGGATGTGTTTGCTTCACCTTCACAAATACAGGTATATCAAGCGATTAAGGCAACAGCTAGCAAAAAAGGTACGCTGCTCATTATTAAGAATTACAGTGGAGATATCATGAACTTTAAAAATGGAGCTCACTTAGCTACTGAGGATGGCATTCAAGTAGAATATGTCCGCGTAGATGATGATATTGCCGTAGAAGATAGTCTGTATACAGTAGGACGCCGCGGTGTTGCAGGGGTTGTATTCGTACATAAAATAGCCGGTGCAGCCGCAGAAGAAGGTATGGACTTGCTGCAGGTTAAAGCTGTGGCGGAAAAAGCAGCGGCAAATGTTCGCACAATTGGCCTAGCGCTAACATCCTGTACAGTTCCTGCTAGTGGATCACCTACTTTCAAATTGGGTGAAGATGAGATGGAATATGGCGTTGGTATTCATGGAGAGCCGGGCAGAAAACGGGAAAAAATGGCGACTGCAGACGAGTTGGCTTTACGCATGACAAATGACCTTGTGAAGGATTTACAGTTAGATGGTAATGAGGGTGCTGAAATTGCTGTTTTAGTAAACGGATTTGGTGGTACACCGCTTCAAGAACTTTATTTATTTAACAATGCGATTACTAGGGAGTTAAGCGGCAGAAATATACGGATAAATAGAACGTTTGTCGGTAATTACATGACTAGTATTGATATGGCCGGAATTTCTCTAACAGTAATGAAGCTGGATGATGAGCTGAAAACGTTGCTATCGAAAGAATGTAATACACCTGCATTTAAGGTAGACGGGCCAGTTGAGAGTGTAGAATACGTTGCTGTTGAGGAGAAAGAGGAAGAGAAACCAGTTTTCTTTGAGACGGAAACAGCGGAAGAACATGCGATCATCAAGAATGAGGTCATCACATTAGATAACATGGTTTATCTTGTAGATAAAATGAGCGAAGTCATTATCAAGAATGAAGTGCCTTTCTGTGAATTGGATACCCATGCAGGTGATGGCGATTTCGGAATGAGCGTCGCGAAAGGATTCAAGCAATTAAAACGAGAATGGAGTTCGATTTTGAATCAAGAACGTTTACATATAGGGAAATTCCTAGATGCATGTTCTATGGTTATTATGGAACATTGCGGCGGAGCATCTGGTCCAATTTGGGGCGGAGCTTTCCGAGCTGCAGCTAAGGCTGTAGAAAACAAAGAGGAATTAACAGTTAAAGATTTTGCTGACATGTTGCAAGCTTCACTTATCGGTATTCAGTCTATTGGAGAGCGATCTTTCGGAAGAGGGGCAGAAATAGGTGATAAAACGCTTGTGGATGCACTTGCGCCTTGTGTAAATTCTTGGTCAGAAAGTGCGATAACTGGCGTGGACGTTAAGACTGCTTTTGAAAAAGGGGCAGCGGCTGCCGTTAAAGGAGCGGAATATACGAAAGAAATCGTTGCTCGAATGGGCCGCGCTGGAACAGTTGGTGAAAGAAGCTTAGGTTATCCAGATGCAGGAGCCTACGCTCTAGGGGTTATATTTACAGAGCTCTCTCGTAGTTTAAAATAATAGCACTACTTTAGAAACGTTATCTTTTCTAGATATGACTAGGAAAGATAACGTTTTTTATGTTAGGGGGTCCCCATATAGTAAAAAATATATGAATAGGTGCCTATATCACTTCACGATAATCCTTTATAAAATGAACTCCCGCTCCATGATTAACAACCAACAAAGGGAGCTATCTCCAAATTTATTAACATAAAAAAACATATATGTTTGTTAATTTAGAATTTATTGTTAATTATTTATCAATTTCAAAAATACATATTCTTACATAATATACAAATATATACCTTTACTTTAATTTCCAAGGGAAATATAATTTTCTATGTAATTACATTTTTATGGGATTTTATCGTAAAAATTGGAAAAAGGGTAGGGGAAACAGAGTTAAACAGTCGGTGTTTGTTAATTTATTAACTTTGTTAAGTTTTTTATTCTCCTGTAAGTAATTTAAGTATTTTCATATAAAGAAATTGAAAATAGATATCTATAAGGAGATGAACACATATGAAAGATATTTTAGAATTATTCCCAAGTGCTGATGGTAATCCAAAAACACAAGAGCTATTTTTGGAATCGATAAAAAGAATAGTTAGCAATCTTGGTCATTTAAAAAATGAAAATCGAGCAACCTTAGGAAATATTGAGGAAAAATCAGTAGAATATTACAATGAATTAATTTGTAGCAGTCATATACCAGAAACGGGTATTGGTATCCCTAATGTTATTGAAGAGCTAAACCAATTTATGAACGGACACCCTTATCCGAATAAATATTATTTATCTAATGCTGTACCTCTTCCGAGCATTCCATCATTACTAGGTACATTGACCATGACACTATTAAATGGTAATGGCGTTTGGGATGTATATGGTCCTGCAGCAGCAGAAGCAGAAGTAAAAGTTGTGTCTATGCTCTCGAAATTGATTGGTTATGATCCAAATAATAGTGGTGGTTATACAACATGGGGGGGACAAGGCTGCGTATTTTCAAGTTTACGCTTAGCTATTTCAAAAAGCTTTCCACAAGCAAAAGAACAAGGTGTTCCTCGAAATGTATATTGCTTTGCTTCTGAGAATGCACATTATAGTTTATTGAAATCGGCGGAGGCAACAGGAATTGGTACAAATAATTTAATTAAAGTAAAAGCTGATCCTTATACAAATTCTATAGACATAGAAGATTTAGAGAAAAAGATCATAGAAGTTATCGACAAAGGAGGCATCCCTCTTTATATTCTAGCAACTATGGGTACAACAGATACATTTGCGATTGATAATATAAAGAAAATTAAAGAGGTTGCTGAATTAATAGAAGATCAATACAAATTAAACCCTATTTACATTCACGCTGATTCTGCAATGGGCGGTTTCTATAGTTTCTTTAATCATTATGACTTTGAACAGAATCCACTATTGTTTGAACCTTTCGTAAGAGATGCCTTGCAACAAATACAAGAACAAATGCAATACATGTATCTTGCTGATAGTGTATGTTTTGATTTTCATAAATTGGGTCAAACCCCTTATGCTACAAGTATTTGGATTGTTAAAAATCATAATGATTTGCGCATTATGGATATAGAACAAAATGACACCCCTTATCTTGGTAACAGATCATATGGTAGTTATCATACAGGCTATACATTAGAATGCTCACGGTCTGGAAATGCTATTCCAATGTACGTGAATTTACTAGCATTTGGCGTGGAAGGATATCAAAAATTATTAGCAAATTATGTTCGAGTAAATCTTTTATTTAGAAAAAAATTAAGAACAGCTTTACCTCAAGTAGCCGTAACGAATGATTACACGTATGGTCCAATTACGACATTTCGTTTCTATATGCATGGCGATGGTGAAGAGAATTGGAATGAAGAAAGAACAGGAAAATCAACGCAAGAAACTATAGAGGAAACAAACAAATTAAATATTGAAATATTTAATCACCTAGGAAAAAATCGAGATCAGATCTTTTTAGGCGATACAACTCGTTCTTGTGTAGTTAACGTTATAAATGGAAGTGAACGCTATCCAATTTCAACTATTAAGTTTTTCTCTATATCCCCATATACAACAGTTGAATGTTTAGATGAGATTGTGGCATTTATTAAAAAACATGTTCTTATTGTAACGAATAATATCTATGCTTGTGTTTAATAAATTCATATATTATTGATTTAATATTCAAGGTTTAGTTCATTTTTCATTAAGAAATATCACTAATATCTTTATAAACATACCTAATTTAATTGTCTATGAAAAGAGGAATAATAGATGAACATAGAAATACTAGGAACTCAACATATTAAAGATGCAGCTACCTTAATTGCACAATCTTTCGTAAATGGTGAACCCCTTGTGAGTGGTTTGCAAATTCCTTTCGCTTCTTTTAATAAAATGTGTGAAGAAATGGTAAGTCAAGCCGTTTCTCAATCTATGTCATTTGTAGCAATGGAAAATTTCCAAATGATAGGCGTTCTCTTAGTAAGAAAAGCCAATCAACCACTTATAGATAAAGAAAAAGCAAACGAAATATGTCCTCAAATGGGCTCTATTTTTCAACTATTAGATACATTAGAAGTAAACTCAATAGAATTCTCCCATCTACATAAAGAAAATTTAGTTTACCTAGATATGGGAGCTTGTCACCCAGATTGGATGGGGAACGGCGTAGTCACTGATCTTCTTTCACATGCAATGCAAGAAATAGCTCTAAAACGAAATTTTGATATAGTTGCTGCTTGTACAAATAAAATTTCTCAACAAGTTCTCAAAAAACGATATAAACCTGTTCAGATTAACGAAATTGTATATAGTGACTTTCTTTATCAAGGTATGTATCCATTTTCACACATAACATCTTCTTTAACAGCTCAGTTGTTATATATACCTCAATCACAATTAGTAATTAAGGCTATTTAAAATATATAGAGGCCAACACATATTGAAAGATTTGGGTGTGAATGCCACTGTTTAATAAAATGGAACAAAAATACAGTGTAAGTAAAGGTTTATAAAATATTATAGGAATTAAAAAAGCCAGACATCCAATTCAGGATATCTGGCTTGATTTCGTATTAAAAAAGACATGACACTATCTACATGATATAAAAAACTGAATTATAAGTCTATATCTTTTTTTGAAAAAATGAAAAAATAAGAGTGTGCACAAGAAACGTAACGTTACGACCAATATAGAAAAGAGGGCGTACGATGAGAAGAACAATGACGACTGATGAAGCAATTAAGCGTTGGAACAAACATGCTGAACATTTTACAGCAAACTATGATGAGCATGGCGGTATTCATAGAGAGGTATTGTTAAATCCTGCACTTTTTTCATTAATAGAAGATGTGAAGGGAAAAAAACTTTTAGATGCTGGATGCGGAGAGGGTTATTTAAGTAGAATCCTTGCCAAACAAGGAGCCACTGTGACAGCTGTTGATTATGCGGAAAAGATGATTGAAATTGCTAAACAAAGAACGAAAAGCGATGAAGCAATCGAATATAAACAAGGGAATTGTGAGAAACTCGATTTTCTAGCAGATGCACAGTACGATATGATCGTTTCAAATATGGTTATTCAAGACTTAGAAAATTATGAAGCAGCATTAGGTGAGATGTACAGGCTCTTAAAGCAAGGTGGTACATTTATTTTCTCCATTCTTCACCCTTGTTTTATCACGCCAAATAGTGGATGGATGGGGCGTGAACAAGTCGATCAACAATATTGGAAGGTTCAGCGTTATTTTTATGAAGGGGTATATGATCAAAGGTTTCCGATAGATTCTGATGAAAAGATTGTATTTTATCATCGGACATTGACGAGCTATTTTAAAGCGATTCACCGAGTTGGGTTTACTTTAGTAGATGTTATCGAACCGATGCCTTCTGTAGAAATGCTAAAAAAGTATCCGCAATTTGAAGAGGATTTACACTGTGCGGACTTCATTATATTTAAATTAAGAAAATAAGCAGTCATATATGATAAGGAGGGAAATGTGTGCGGATATTTCATGTCAGTGAAGAGAGTGATATTCAAGTGTTTCAGCCCCGATTACCGAATCGACCGGATTTAGATCCAATGAAAGGGCTCGTATGGGCAATAGAGGAACGGTGCTTACCTAATTTTTTAACACCGAGAAATTGCCCGCGTGTTTGCTATTATATCGGTCCAAATACATCTGAAGTTGATATGCAAGCATATTTATCATCAAAGTCATGTTCGCATGTTGTCGTTATTGAAAACAAATGGTTTGAAACGATGAAAAATACGAAATTATACTTGTATGAATTTGATAGAAAGCAATTCACACTGCAAGACGAGAATGCTGGCTATTATGTAAGTGAAACAGTGCAAATTCCAATTGCCAAGTGGGAAGTAGTTGATATATTTCAAGAACAGTTCACACGTAATGTTGAATTGCGCCTAGTAAATAACTTGTGGGATATTTGGGATGAAATTCAAAACACAACATTTCATTGGTCAATGTGTAGAATGCAGTTTGCGCAGCCGAGGTTTGAGGGATAAGTTGTGATCTGATAAGGGAACCTCTTTTGAATAATCTTTTCAAAAGGGGTTTTCTTGTTTTGATGTAATAGGAGAGTTTGAGAAGGATTTTTATAAAGTGAAACTTCCGTCAGTGGGGGGGTCTTCATCCCTCACTGACGGTTAGTTGAACCAATCGGGCTTTTACGGGCAGTAAGACCCCACCTATCTTCTTTGCTTCTCTCTAAATCTTGAGGTGGGGGTCTTACTGCCCACGAATAGCGGGATAAATCTGAAATAGAGTTGTACCGTTTTAAAAAAAGGGATTTGCAAATGTTAACAGAAAAGAATATTGAGAAAGAAAAATGGAGGGTATATATGACGAATTACTTATTGCCGAATTTTATTATTAAAGAACGTAGTAAGGTATCGGAATATTTTATTAAATTAAACATGTATGATTTTCACCGTTCTTACATACCGATGTGGCTAGAAAAACATAAATTGAATCAAGAATTTGATTTGGATAGTCTATGGAAAGTTAGAGAAGAATGTATCCAAGAGTTGTCAGCAACATCATAAGAATTTTAGCTTCCTTATGTAATTAACAGGATGTCTTATTTATATAAACATCATGGAAATTAGTTGTTTTTTATAAAAAGTAAATTTGTGATTATGTATGTAGAGCAAGTTTTGATCAATCTGCTTTCTCCTTTTGTTTGAAACATTACATGTGGCAGAAAAGAGGCCCTGACCGCTTCTATGTACGGCCAGATCCTCTCGCCCTCCTAAAAAAGGGGTTTCTCTCATTACTTCGATGTTTTAATCTTAATCTGACTAAACTCTTTCGGTATATAATATTTGTTATAAACAACAGGATACTTATCGCTAATATAGACACTTTCTAAAATTAAATCACATTCCTCACCGTGGAACAGCTGATATTTTAATGACGACGGTGTATTGACAGAAGTAGACCGCTTAATTTCAATGGTAGAGGAATTAGCGAGTTCATATATTTTCTCCTCCAACAGTTCTAATAATTGGTTCTCGTTTTGTAAGTCAAGGTTTAACTTTGAAACTGCTTCGATTGGCATCATCGTAAAAGCAAAAGCTACGATTTTATCGTTACTTTTATACCAGCGTTCCAATGCAACCACTGCAGTCATTTCTTGATTTAATACTTGCATCGCATAGTCTGTGACTAAATCAATTCGAAAAATAAGTTCGATATCATCTATTTTTTCTGTATAGCATTTATATAAAGGGTTCCCTAACTTTTCCAAGCCATCCATACTTTCATTATGATGAAAGTATGTAATGAAATTTCCTTTTCCATGGATATTTTTCACCAATCCATCTTCTTGCAACAGTGCTAAAGCATGTCGTAATGTCATTCTGCTTACACCAAATATTTTCGCTAATTCGGGTTCTGTTGGAAGTTTGCTGTTTGGAGGAAATGTTCCATCCATGATTAATGTATACAACTGGTCATATACAGTGACAAATAACGGCTTTTTTTGTTTGCTGAGTTCTTTAAGTTTATTGTTCATGTTTTTATACCCCTATAGCTTTTTCAAATTCATAACTATCAATTGCGAATTCTTTGTTCTATTGTAACTTACTTTTTGCTGGAAATTAATGCGCTTTCAAAAATTCATTATTTCGATTGAATCAATCGGTGAAAGGGAAGTTATATGGAAAAAATATTATTGAAGTATTTAAGTAAATTTACAACGTTTAACGAAAAAGAGCAACAGCAAATTGTTAAAGACATACTGATTGAAGAATATAAAAAAGGAACAATGCTCCTTAGACAAGGGGATGTTCCTATAAAATGTTACTTCGTATTACAGGGCTGCGTTCGGCAGTATTCAATAGATGAAACTGGGAGGGAAGTCACATCTAATTTTTACACAGAAGAACAGGCGATTGCGAATTTTAATCATCATAAACAAGATAAGGCATCGTCGTATTCTTTAGTTTGTATAGAAGACTGCATATTGGTCGTTGGTGATCTTGCTGCCGAACAGGACATGTATAACAAATATACACAATTGGAAACAATGACCCGCAAGATGATTGAGGAAAAACTAGGTGACATGCAAGATGAATTGGCTTCATTTATCGCCTCTACACCTGAAGAACGCTACAAGTCACTATTACGGAAACGACCTCATTTAGTCAATCGTGTCCCTCAACATCAGTTGGCGAGCTATCTTGGGATTACTCCAGAGTCGTTAAGTAGAATTAAGAAGCGCATTTATAAAGAGAATTGTTAGGAAATTATCGTCCATTTTGCGAGGTTTTTCCGCCTTTCAATAAGAGCCATATGCCAAAGCCAAGTTCTCCGGCAATCATCGGTATACTAAACAAAATTTGAAGTATGGAAATGAACTTGTCATTCTCTGGAGAAAACGTGTTGCAAAAGTGAATGACAATATAACCTACTGAGGCAAGAAGCAATAAGATGCTAATGACTTTTGGTATGCTGGCTGATTTAACAGTTAAGTAGCCGACAATCATAAGGTGTCCACCAAAAATGATTAAGCCAATCGACCAAATCGATTCAAATGCTTCTAAAAATAGCATAATATGTGCTTGAAGTTGATCAATTTTAAAGAATGATAGATAAGTTGTATTTTTCGTGAGAAGCAGTACAAATAGTAAATTGAGTATGGCAATTCCTAATACCGTCGCATAAATAAGACGGAGCCATGCCGCGAGCAATGAAAAGTTTTTATGAATGGGCTTTAAGAAGATATAGAAAGCCCAGGCGACCACAATATCCGTTATTAGGATGATGAACCAGCCAAAGATTTCCGCCTTGAAAAGAAGAAGTGCCGCCATGATATTGTGATAGGTTGCACTATCGTCCCCTTTTACAACGAGGTTTGCATGGGCAAATCCAGAGGAAAAAAATGCAACAACTGCCATGATGATAAGAGATATGCCAGCAGTCAGAGCAACTTTTCGCTGATTGGATTGCTCTTCTATTGAAACGGTCATAAAGTAACCTCCTAATTATATGTTTGGTTTTATCCCGCATTAACGGGCAGTAATACTCCCACCTCAAAATTCGGCGAAAGCAAAGAAGTTAGGTGGGAGATAAACTGCCCGTAAAAGCCCGATTGGTTCAACTAATAATCAGTGGGGGATGAAGAAAACCCCCACTGATTAAAGTTTCACTTTATTTTAAGGGGGAAGGTTATGTGCGGGCATTGACTTAAGTCAAGAGCAGGAATTCTTTTTTCTAAAAAAGCGAGTTTCCTACTCATACAAATGAGCTCCATAGGATTACGGCCCCTACCCTTGTTCTTTGCGGTGATAAGAAAAACGTCGGACCGGAGGAGAAAGCGGGGACTATTATATTTAACCATATTCCAAAAGCTACTCTCGGTGTATTTAAAAATGCTTTTGATCCCTTAACGACGATGAGACGGGATATCTTTAACGAAATGGTACTGGATTTTCTTGGAGATCGGCCGTTGCAATCTTATGAAACTGTGACGTATACAAGTAAGTAACTTAAAAGAGGTAAAGTGAAATCTTTATTTTATTGTAACTACTCAGTCCTTCTATGAAAAAAAGGCAGAAAAGCCCTTTTTTTCATAGAGGGACTGGCAATGTATGGCTGAGTAGTTACATTTTATTTCTTATAGCAGCTTCCAAACAAAATATAGTAACAACAGTTTCCTCAAATATGCATATTTTCGTTTATGAGAGATTATGCTGTAATAGTGATAGAACAATAGTTAATCCTGTTTTAAGATTTAGAGATAACCTGATCCCTGAACAGGAAAAACGGCTGGCTCGTCATCAGTAGGGAGTAAAATAGTAAAAAAGATGGTAAAGGCAAGATAGATTTTATAGTCTCTTATGAAAAATAATTTAATTCTTCTTAAGTCACCCTAAGTTACATATAAATACTTTATTGTAAATTACCATGCTTGTATGGTAATTTTTATTATATAAATTTATGTTTGGAGGTAAATATGGAACGTTTCTCAATTTATATTTTTTGAAATTTGTACTTCTGTGAGGTTAAGTTGCATACATAGAACTGTATTAGTGTTATTCACTATGAAATTTGTGAGATTTCTAAAATATTTACTAGATTTAGAAGGTGAATTTGTCCAAGTATACTTAAATAAATGGAATTACATTCGCCTCTCTTTAGCTAAAATGGATGCAAAGAAATCTTTAATGAAAAATTCTTAACTTAAAAATTTTGAATATACCAAAAACGAGAAACGGGTGAATAAATTATGTTAGTGGATCTTAAACTACTTATACTGTCATTTGTTTTAGTCGTTATTGCTACACCATTTATTCTCTTTATATTGAAAAAAATCAACTTTACCCAACCTATTCGAAAAGAGTTACCTTCTGACCATCAGAAGAAAAAAGGAACTCCTCTAATGCTGGGGATTGTTTTTTACATTGGAGTAATTATTTGTCTATATTATAACCATTCGCCTTTAATGATACTTTTATGTTCTACATTTATACTATTTGGATTTATCGGATTTCTTGATGATTTTTGGAAGGCTTATAATCAAGATCCTGGTGGGGTATCTAGCAAAACTAAATTAATTTTACAGTTCGCGTTTACTAGTTACATTCTTTATACTTTAATAATGAACTTTGACTTTGAGTTCAAGATTTCTCTTACTCAAGATAATACTTTATATTTACCTAGCTTTGTATACATCATTCTTATTACTTTATTTATTGTAGGTACGGCCAATGCAATAAACTTCACTGATGGAATGGATGGACTTCTAGCTAATGTTTCTATACCTTCATTTTTATTTTTTTTCTTAATAAGCGAGCATCAAGAAATAAGGATTTTTTCATTAGTGATGATTGGATGTCTAATAGGATTCTTAATTTATAACTTGTACCCTGCAAAAGGGTTTATGGGTGATACAGGTTCTCTTGCAATTGGTGGAATTTTAACCTTCTTTTCTGTTATTGAACACGTAGAGATTTTAGTACCATTATTATTTATTATTTATTTTGCAGAGCAATTCTCAGTAATTATGCAAGTGTATTATTTCAAAACAACCGGATCTAGAATATTTAAAATGACTCCTATACACTTTCATTTCGCATTAAAATATGGTTGGCGCGAAAATCAAATTGTAAGTATATTTGGTTTAGTTTCTTGGATAACTATGCTGATTTGTTTTGTTTATTATAAATTATTTTTGATTTGATTAATAAATTAAAAATAATTTCTCCCTCTTACTACAATTGAATTTCGGGAGCACGACAGAGGAGGTGTCAAAGATACCTTCTCTGTTTAATATGCGACAAGGAAATTACTTTAAGATATCCTTCCATTCTTCCAAACAAAAAAATAGAAACAATAGTTTCCTCAAATAAGCATGTTCCCATTTATGAAAAATTATGCTGTAATAGTGATAGAACAATAGTTAACCCAGTTCTAAGTAGTCAAAGAAGTGAGGAATTGAGATTGGGAAAGTTTAAGAAGTTTTATTTAGAGATTACGAGTGTATGTAACCTCGCATGCAGCTTTTGTCCGCCAACAGAACGACAGAAGCAATTTCTTTCTGTGGAGGATTTTGCAAAGCGATTAGATCAAATTAAACCTCACACAGACTATATTTATTTACATGTAAAAGGTGAGCCGCTGCTTCACCCTAAAATAGGTCAATTGTTAGATATCAGTCATGAAAAAGGGTTTAAAGTTAACATTACAACGAACGGAACATTAATTAATAAAAAGAGAGACAAATTATTAAATAAACCTTCGCTCAGACAGATGAATTTTTCACTTCATAGCTTTGATGGCCATGAAGGTTCTACAGATAAGGAAGGATACGTGCGAAGTATACTTTCTTTCATTAAAGAAGCAACGAGTCAATCAGACTTGATTGTTTCGCTCAGACTGTGGAACTTAACGCAAGACAATAAGACGAACGTTGAAATAAAGCGAAACAGAGAGTTGTTAGCAATCATTGAGAAAGAATTCGATTTACCATACAAAATTGAAGAGAAGATCACACCAGGAAGTGGCATAAAAATTGCGGAACGCATTTTTATCAATCAAGATTACGAGTTTCAGTGGCCGGCGCTGCATGAAGAAGAAGACGATGGAAAGGGCTTCTGTTATGGCCTTCGCAATCAAGCAGGTATTTTGGCGAACGGAACGGTGATCCCTTGTTGTTTAGATGGTGAAGGTATTATTAACCTTGGAAACATTAACGATGCCCCGTTTTCTGACATTATCGAAGGGGAACGAGCAACAAACTTAGTAGATGGTTTTTCACGAAGAGAGGCAGTAGAGGAACTATGTAGAAAATGCGGATATCGTAAGAGATTTGGAAAATAGATAGAAAAACGAGTGCCACGCAAAACGTGTACAGTAAAAAAAGATGGACCAAAACAGTTTCTTACTGTTTTGGTCCATCTTTTTTACCATTCCTTTGGCTCATAGTTCAAGTCTTGGAATAATCGATTGCGCTCTTTTTTAGATAAGTCTCTCCATTGTCCAACGGGTAGATTACCTAAATGAATATTCATAATTCGAGTTCGCTGTAGTCTATAAACATCGTATCCAAGCGCTTCACACATGCGACGAATTTGACGATTTAGTCCTTGTGTTAAAGTGATTTGAAAAACATATTTAGAAAGTTGTTCCATCTTACAAGGCAGCGTTTTCGTACCTAAAATTTTTACACCTTCAGACATCCGTTTTAAAAATTCAGGAGTAATCGGCTTGTCTACTGTAACAATGTATTCTTTCTCATGCTTATTTTCAGCACGTAAAATTTCATTGACTATATCACCGTCGTTCGTAAGGAGTATTAAGCCATCTGAATCTTTATCTAGTCGCCCAATATTAAAAATTCTTAATGGGTGATTGACTAAATCAACAATATTACCCTTAACATTTTTTTCTGTTGTACTCGTAATACCAACGGGTTTATTTAAGGCAATATAAACATAATTACTTGCCATTCGTATTTGGTTACCGTTTACACGAACATCATCCCCGGGCTCGACTTGGCTGCCTATTTTCGCAACCTTTCCATTTATCGTGACTCTTCCTTCATTGACTAATTTATCTGCACCACGTCTAGATGCTTTTCCGGCTTCACTAATGAACTTATTAATACGCATGTTAAACACAACCTTAAGTAGAGAGTTAATAGTATTAGAATATTGGTTTCACATAAGATTTTCAAGGGCTTATTAAAATCTTATGTAGATTAGTGTCGGTGGTAGCATAAATGACGTGGACTTTTTATCAAAAAATTGGCAAGAAAACTCCATCTTCAAAACGTTTTGGGCATAGCACAGTTTAAGGTGGAGATGAATTGCCATCGCATTTGTAAAAATATATTGAATGTGTTTCTGTTGAGAGACAACTTTGTTCAGAAAAAGATGTGTTAGATTTTGTAGGCATATGTGTTGAAAATGACGTATACTTATTAATACTCTACGTTGATGCATTTTCGGAAGACTTCTTCAATCTGAAAACAGGTCTTGCAGGAATGATGTTGCAAAAATTCATAAACTATCATATAAGAGTTGCTGTTATTTTAGAACATTTAAGAATATTGCAGATGCTGAAACTTGGATTTCGAGTTTATGATACCAAGGAGAAATTAAAACGCCATAGAAAAAATGGAAGTATGCATATGGTATTCATACAATGGTGAAAAATAAATAAAAGAATATATAACAAAATGAGGTTAGTATATGAGTCCACAAAGTTTTAACAATTACGCATTGAGTAAGGAAATTATAAGAGCACTTGCTAGCTTACAATATGAAAAGCCAACAGAAGTGCAAGAGAAAGTCATCCCAATTGCATTAGAAAAGAAAGATCTTGTTGTAAAATCACAAACAGGAAGCGGTAAGACAGCTTCTTTTGGGATTCCGCTTTGTGAAATGGTTGAGTGGGAAGAAAATAAGCCGCAGGCGTTAATCCTTACACCAACAAGGGAACTTGCTGCGCAGGTAAAAGAAGATATTACGAATATAGGCAGATTTAAGCGTATTAAAGCAACTGCGGTTTACGGGAAATCTCCATTTGCGCGTCAAAAATTAGAACTAAAGCAAAAGACACATATTGTTGTCGGCACTCCTGGACGTGTATTAGATCATATTGAAAAAGGGACTTTCTCGTTAGAGTGTTTGAAGTATTTGGTGATTGATGAGGCAGATGAAATGTTAAATATGGGCTTTATCGATCAAGTAGAAGCGATTATTGACGAACTACCTACGAACCGAATGACGATGCTATTTTCTGCGACATTACCAGCAGATGTTGAAAATTTGTCTCGTACATATATGGAATCACCAATCAACATCGAGATTAAAGCATCTGGTATTACGACAGATAAAATTGAACATAGCCTTTTAGAAGTGAGGGAAGAAGAGAAGTTCTCTCTTCTGAAAGATATAACAACTATTGAAAATCCAGATAGTTGCATTATTTTCTGCCGTACGCAAGAAAATGTAGATGATGTATTTAGACAGCTAAAACGTTCTGGCTATCCTTGTGATAAAATTCATGGTGGTATGGTGCAAGAAGATCGGTTTGCAGTAATGAATGACTTTAAAAAAGGGAAATTCCGTTATTTAGTAGCGACAGATGTAGCAGCACGAGGAATTGATATTGAGAATATTACGCACGTCATCAACTACGATATTCCATTAGAAAAAGAAAGTTACGTACACCGTACAGGAAGAACAGGACGTGCTGGTAATAGCGGAAAAGCAATTACATTTGTAACTCCGTATGAAGAGAGATTTCTAGCAGAAATCGAAGAGTATATCGGTTTTGAAATTTTAAAAATAGATGCACCTTTAAAAGAAGAAGTTACAAAAAGAAAGGCGGCATTTGAAGAAAAAATAAATGCTAAGCCAATTATTAAAAAAGATAAAAGTGCTAGTCTAAATAAGGGAATCATGAAGCTTTACTTTAATGGTGGGAAGAAAAAGAAAATCCGAGTAGTGGATTTTGTTGGTACAATTGCCAAAATTCCAGGTGTTACAGCGGATGATATAGGAATTATTACGATACAGGATAATGTTTCTTATGTTGATATATTAAACGGAAAAGGACCACTTGTTTTAAAAGTAATGAAAAACACAACGATAAAGGGGAAGCAGTTAAAGGTTCATGAGGCAATTAAATAAAAGGTAAACTATACCCCGAATCATGGACACTTAAAAAAAGCTCCATGATTCGGGGTTTTTGTGTATTTTTATACTTTTCGGTATGACTCAGCTCAGCGAATCGACTACTTGTATGTTGAACATCGTCGAAGGATCTTTATATCGTGTCGAATCGCCGATATATTGCAAAGAACGGTCGATAACGGAAAACGTACTAATCTTAGTATGTTTTTTCAACACACAATTGAAGGCAATGCACTTCATTTTCGATTGGTAAATATATACTTGTGACGTATTTTTGAAGAAGTAGAAGCGGAGATAGAAAATTGTTAAAATAGCAATAAACTAATATAGAAGGATTTTAGATATGATGCGAAATAAATGGTTATCTAAATTATCATTAAAAACAATGACGACATTATTGGTGTTACTATCAGTCATCGTTTCGTTAATAGCAAGTGCGACTCTGTTACATTTTTATGTATTGGATCGAGAAAAAGATGTTGTAAATGAAAAATTGAAAAATACTGCTAGAGTGGTTGCAAAAGATCCTCGTGTCATAAATGGAGTCGCGAATGATTCGTCTAGTGCGGCTATAGAGCAGTATACGCTGGAAGTGATGGAATCAACCGGTGTTAGCTTCGTTGTCGTGCTTAATAATGAGCTCATTCGAAAATCACATCCAGATAAAAGCGTCATAGGAAAACCTTTTTCGGATATTGAGGATGCCAAACAGTCATTAAATGGTTCTGAGCACTTTTCTAAGCAAGTTGGTGTATTAGGAGAGGGAACACGTTTCTTTACGCCGATTTGGAATGAAAAAGGTCAGCAAGTTGGAATTGTTTGTGTAGGTTTTGTACAGAAAACAATAAATAAAGAGTTATGGAATGCACAGAAAAATCTATACTTTGGCTTAGGGGTTGGGCTTTTTGTAGGAATATTGGGTGCGTTATATTTAGCGAAGCAATTAAAGAAAATATTATTAGGATTCGAACCTACGCAGATCGTAGCGAATATAAAGGAACGCGATACGATTATAGATTCTGTAGGTGAAGGAATCATTGCGGTGACTCCAGATCGAAAAATCCTTTTACAAAATTTAAATTTTACAGAACTCATAAAGAAGGCTAAGTTTATCGGGAACAATATGAAAGAAGGATACCTTGATAAAGATATCTTTTCAACATTTTTTGGAGAAGTATTTACAACAGGAGAGTCAATTTCCGATCATGTAATTGTCGTGAATCAGTTTGAGTTCATCGTTAATATTCAGATTATTCATATAGATAAAAAGGTTTATGGAGCGGTTGCAACGTTACGTGATCAATCAGAAATGCAGCAACTTATTCGAGAGCTTAGTGGAACAGAACAATATATTGACGCCTTGCGTGCGCAAAATCATAAATTTATGAACCAATTGCATACGATTTTAGGATTGATTGAATTAGAAAAATATCAAGACGTCAATCACTTTATTCGTGTGTTAAATGCCGATTATCACCGAGAGATCGGGTTTGTAGCTGATAAAATTAAAAGTCCAGCAGTTGCAGGGTTTTTAATTGGAAAAACGAGTGAGTTAAAGGAACAAGGTGTAACGTTAATAATAGATGCAGACTCTTATTTTCCAAGTATGAAAATGGGTGAGATGCTTCATGATTTGTTATTGTCAATGGGGATTTTACTAGATAATGCTAAGGAGGCTATGTCGTTAACGTTGATAAAACAAGCGACGATCTTTCTGCACTATGATGATGAGGAGGAAGTGATTCTAATTGAAGTGAAGGATACAGGAGTAGGCATAGATGAAGCGCTAATGGAACGAATATTTGAGAGAGGATTTTCAACAAAAGGCGGGGCCAGAGGCTACGGATTGGATGCTGTTCAATCAATTGTCAAACAATATGATGGGCTTGTTGAAGTACAATCAGAAGTAGGGAACGGAAGTGTTTTTCGAATGGAAGTACCTTATAAACGGAGGAACATAGATGATTAAAGTTATCATAGTTGAGGATGACCCTATGGTTGCAATGATCAATCGGCAATTTATTGAGCGGTTTGAAGGTTTTCGAATTATCGCTTCTGTCGGCAATATTGGAGAGCTATGGGATGTAATTAATAAGAATGTACCTGATTTAATCTTACTTGATGTTTATTTACCAGGAGAAACGGGAATTGATTTTTTACAAACGGTACGTCAAAAACAGTTTTCCATACCAATTATTATGATTACAGCAGCTCATGATATACCTACCATTAAGAAATCACTAGAGTATGGGGTAATTGATTTCTTAATTAAACCCTTTTCATATGAAAGGTTTGAACTGGCAATAGAAAACTTTCTTCAATATCATTCACTAACTACTAAGTTAGAAGAAACCGATCAAGATACGTTAGATCAGTTATTAATAAAAGAGAGAGTCCCTTCTCTTGTAAATCCTGCTTGTAAGGAATTGCGTTCAAAAATTCCTAAAGGATTATCTAAGCTAACGTTAAAAAAGATTCTTCATGTGCTAGTGAAACAAGAGGGGCATTTTTCAACAGAGGATATTGCGAAAGAAGTTAATTTATCACGTATTTCAACAAAGAAGTATTTGCTGTTTTTAAATGAGATAGGTTATTTAAGTGAAGAATTAAAGTATTTAGCAGTTGGACGACCAATTATGGTATTTCATGTTGTTCCTGAGAAAGAGCATTTGATCATGGCTTTTAAATAAGTAGCATTGTTGACAGATATAAAACCCCTTTCTTTTTATGGGAGGAATGAGAGGATCTGACCGTGCATAGGAGCGGTCAGATCCTTTTTTCTGCCACATGCGAAGTAAAACAGATAGAGCGAACGAGTGTAGTATGCATAGCAGGGATTGAGAGGTTGAAAAATTTACATCTTATACGTCGAGGCGTTGAAGCCTTATAAAAAAAGAGTCAAACTCGATACAGTTTGACTCTTTTTTATGGAATATAGTAATCAATTCATAGAAACAAGTTCTCGTTTGTTCGGTAAAGGAACAGCGTTGGCTGTGTGCCCTTTTGTAATGATATCATGAAGGTTTTCGTAGCTTGTTTCAATCATATTCGTAAGTGCTTCATCTGTATTCGATCCCATATGAGGTGTCACGAGGACACGAGGGTATAGGTCTAGTAGCGCTTGAACGGTTGGATCTAATTTTTTAGTTGTTCTGTCAAACTTTTGAAAGAATATGTTTTCTTCATTCTCAAATACATCTGTCGCAAATCCTTCTAGTTTATGAGATTGCAGCGCATGAAGAATGGCTTCGTTATCTTGCAGTTCACCACGAGCAGTGTTAATGAGAATGGCGCCATCTTTCATTTTTGAAATGAATTTGGCATCGATCATTTTATCATTTGCTCCTGGAATATAAGGGACGTGTATACTTACGATATCACTTTCTTTTAATAAATCGTCCAATTCCATAAAGGTAACCGTCTGCTGTGCTGCATCACTTTGGAATACATCATATCCAAGCACTTCAGCGCCAAGCCCTTTAAAAAGTTTCGCTTCCGTTAATCCAATTTTACCAGTACCAATAATACCGACTTTACAGTTTCTAATTTCTTTGCTGAACATAGTTCGATCTACAGTAAAGTCTTGATTCGCAGTTTTTGTTGTTGTGTAGGTTGTATGTCTTAATAATGACATAGCAAGTGTTAAAGATAGTTCTGCAATGGCATTTGGAGAGTAGGAAGGAACTCTTGCCACGTGCATATCGTAATCTGCTGCGGCTTGCAAATCAATATGATTATAGCCAACTGTACGTGTGAACAAATATTTTACACCGTATTCTTTTAGTTTTTTAATATTTTGCAAATCTGCTATGCAATTTCCTCTTAATAAAACAGCATCCATTCCTCTAGCAGTTTTAATATTGTCGTGTCTAAGTAAATCTTCAATCAAGCATAGCTCGAAATGATGCTTATTTAATTGATTAAAAAATGGTACTTCATTGTCTCTAACTCCGTAACAAACTACTTTTAATGTCATTTTTCATCTCTCCATTATCATAATAATTTTTTTATCCAAATATCCCTGTAACGCTAATTAAATTAATGACGATAATCCAAAGCGGAATCATGACAACTGCACAAATTGTAGAAAGTAAAGATGCATTAGAAGCAAGCAGCGCATCTTTATCAAAACTAATTGCATAGGCGGCTGCTACAGTAGCGGTTGGTGTCGCCATCATAATGACAACAACACCTACGGAAATCGCGCTCATTGAAAGAATTCCTGTTAGTGAAAGAATCGCTAGAAATACAATATTGATAATAGGAACTAACACAATTTTGTTTATGCTGTAGATGAAAGATGTTCGATCTGTAATCGCTGTTTTGAAGTTTACAGCGCCGAGTGTTGCCCCAATAGAAAGCCAAGCAAGTGGTGAAGCTAGTCCTGATAAATAAGTCATCGGTTTATAGAGCCAAAGGGCAGTCCGATCAATTCGTAAAAATGCAACATTTGATAGTTTTCCATTAGCAGCTGCAACGGTCACTTGAGGTAAATATTCCTGGAACATCCAGATAAATAATCCGAGAAAAGTTGCAATGACAATCGGATTTACAAACATTTCTTTTATATTTTTTGCTTCCATTTTCAGTCCGCTCATCTTGATATAACCATACGAGTATAGAAAAATGCGGTAGCCAATATTAAAAATGGAGGCGTATAGGACACCTTTAGGTCCATATATAGCACCTACAATAGGAATACCAAAGAAAGTTGTTGAACCGAAAATTGTTAAAACACGCAACGTATCTTGCTTGTCACCTTTAAATTTCAGGTACATCGGCTTAGAGGCAACAATTAAAATAATGTAAATAAGTAATCCCCAAATTAAAATGTTCATTCCTTCAGCCAAAGATTCCTGATTAATATCCATCATAAAAGATGTAAAGGCTAAAGCAGGTAAAGCAACGGATAATACGACTTTTGATAGCATCTTTCCAACTTGATCATTAAAAATCCCTTTTTTACGACAAAAGAAACCTAGTAAAATAATGAAGATTGTTGAAGTAATGGCACTGACAATATTCATATCAGTAACGGTCTTCTGAATAATTTGAAATACATTCATGGATTTTTCCTCCAAACCAATTTTTATGTGAATAAATTCACAAATGTTGATAAAATTTTAGCCGGCTATTTCTTATAAGGTCATCATAAAGTTATTTGACTTATTCAAAAATAATTTGAAATTAACATAAATTATGTAATTAAAGTAAGTGAAACATTGAGCAAGGTTTATGCAGCTTTACAATAATAGGAAATGATAGGATATCTTTCGATAGTTTCAAATCACTTTCGTTAATTACGTAATATAGAATTGAGGGAATATTTCGTATAAAATTAAGTCAAAAAAGGAAAGATAATGAAGTTGTAGGTGGAACAAATTATTATGATCGCTGAGATTTCATTAGTGATTGAAGCGGGATTAACAGCAGAAGAAGATGTAGCTTTAACGATTCATGTTGTTAAATGATAAATTGCTAGTTACAACTTCTGTAATGAACGAAAGTGATATGCAATTTGTAAAGCGCTTTTATTAATTTCACGATAGATTGTAATAACAAAAGGTGGAGAATAAATTGGAAAAGAAAAAATTGATATTCATTTGCCTCGCATTTGCAGTATTTTTTATAATCGTTTTGCTTCCAACACCTGATAGTCTCCCGGTTGCAGGACAAAGGGCACTGGCAATATTAGCTTTAGCAGTTATTCTTTGGGTGACTGAAGCGGTAACGTATCCAGTAAGTGCTGCGATCATTGCCTCATTAATTACGATTTTTATAGGACTTGCACCAACGATTGAAAATCCATCCGTAACTTATACGAGTCAAGGTGCTTTAAAATTAGCGCTTAGCGGATTTAGTTCTTCGGCTGTTGGACTTGTGGCTGGAGCACTATTTATCGCTGCCGCTATGGAAATAACAGGTTTGCATAAACGTCTTGCTCTATTCATTATGTCAAAAGTAGGAACAAAAACGAGTAGTTTAGTATTTGGAACGATTGTAGTCAGTATCATTCTTGCTTTATTCGTACCGAGTGCAACGGCACGTGCAGGTACAATTATTCCGATTCTAATGGGAATTGTAGCAGCTTTCGGCTTGCCAAAAACAAGTAGATTATCGGCTTTACTTATGGTAACGGCTGTTCAATCGATTTCTATTTGGAACATTGGGATTAAAACGGCGGCTGCACAAAATATGGTTGCTTTAGGATTTATAGAACAATCATTTGGTTCTAATATTACGTGGGGACAATGGTTGTTGTACGCTGGGCCTTGGGCTGTTATCATGTCAGTTTTATTATTCTTTGTTATGAATAAGCTCATCAAACCTGAAATCGGAGAATTACAAGGTGGAAGTGAGATTATTGGTGCTCAATTAAAAGAATTAGGTAAAATTTCATCAAAAGAGTGGCGATTAATTATTATCTCACTTGTATTGTTGGTCTTATGGGCAACAGAAGGAACTGTTCATCCATTTGATTCTACTACGGTTACTATTGCTGCTGTTGCAGTTATGTTGTCCCCTGGCATTGGAATCTTTTCATGGAAAGAAGTTGAAAGTAAAATTCCGTGGGGAACAATTCTTGTATTCGCAATTGGAATTTCGTTAGGAACACTGCTATTGCAAACGAAAGGTGCATCATGGTTGTCCGAAAAAACATTAGAATCTTTTGGATTAACTAGTATGCCGCTGATTTTCATTATTATGGTGCTAACTTTATTTAACATATTGATCCATTTAGGTTTTGCAAGTGCAACAAGCTTATCTTCAGCTTTTATTCCAATTGTTATTGCACTTGTGATATCAATGGAACCAACGTCCTTTCATGGACCAGGGCTTGTATTAATTCAACAATTTGCTGTTAGCTTTGGATTTTTATTACCAGTAAGTGCACCGCAAAATATGCTTGCGTATGGAACAGGTGCATTTACAACAAAAGACCTTTTGAAATCTGGTATTCCAATTACTCTCGGAGGTTATATCTTAATTGTCATTTTCAGCTTAACATACTGGCAATGGGTAGGTTTACTTTAAAAAGAGGGAGAATTAAAAACATCATCATGGAATCGGACTATGCCAAAAACTTTGCAAAGCAGCATGGCGGGGCAAAAGTTATTTTGGAAATAGCGGTGTAGTGGAGAAAATGAAAAAAAACATCAGACGTTAATCTGATGTTTTTTTTTGATTCTGTAAATCAGCATCTCAAAAAGAAGGAAACCCATAAAATTATTATGAGACCAAAAGGCGCGCCAGATTAGGAATGTATAAAAAGATATATAGAATCATAGAAAAGGAAAAAGCGAAACCTATTGATAGAGCTGGGGTTTCGCTTTTTCCTTGCTACTGATAATGATGTCTTATATATGTATACAACATTCATTGTAATTCGTTGTTTGTTCGGTAAGGTTTTTGTGTCGAATATCGTCGGAGGGTCTTTAAATCTTGTCGAATCGCCGATATATTGTGAAAATCGCTGATATATTCTAAAAAGAGGTCGATATATCGTGAAAATCGCCGATATATTGCGAGGAACGGTCGATAACGGAAAATGGGTTAGCTTCTTATTTACGTATATAACGCGGTGAACCAGTAATTAATAAATTTTCAATTGCCATGTTTTTTCATTTCCTTATAAAATCCTTATAATTGTCATTTATTCTAGACTCACCAAATACAAGGAGGAAGTTTAGAATGAGTGAGATGATTTTAGAAACAAAGAATCTTTGTAAAACATTTCAAAAGCAAAGGGTGGTACAAGATATTTCACTTTCTGTACCGAAACATTCAATCTATGGATTGTTAGGTGCGAATGGGGCAGGGAAGTCGACTACTTTGAAAATGATAACGGGCATGCTTGCGCCTACTTCTGGTGAGATTTATTTTGATGGTCATACATGGACGCGGCAAGATCTACATTCTATTGGTGCCTTAATTGAATCCCCTCCGCTTTATGAAAATTTAACAGCAAGAGAAAATTTGCTAGTTCGTACGACTGCTTTAGGATTGCCAAAGTCAAGAATTGATGAAGTATTGCGTGTTGTGGAGCTAGAGAATACAGGTAAGAAAAAAGCAGGGAAGTTTTCGATGGGAATGAAGCAGCGATTGGGAATTGCGATTGCGTTGCTTAATCATCCGAAGCTTTTAATATTAGACGAACCAATGAATGGACTTGATCCTTTTGGAATTCAAGAATTAAGAGAATTGATTCTTTCTTTCCCTGGCAAGGGGATTACTGTCATTTTATCCAGTCACATTTTAAGCGAAGTAAGCCAGGTTGCAGATCATGTTGGGATTATATCGAACGGTGTATTGGGGTATCAGGGGGAACTGAATAAGAACGATGACTTGGAAAACTTATTTGTACAAGTTTCGAGGAAATATAAAAGGGAGGCATAAGAAATGATTCCATATGTTGCAGCTGAAAAAATAAAAATCAAGCATACTTTTTTGAATAAACTCATATGGCTAGCACCATTCGTCCCCATACTGTTTGCTTTTTTAGTATCGGGTGATTATGTTCAATTAAATAGTTACAACTGGTGGTACACTATGATTCTTCCCGGAATGCTCTCTTTAAGTTGTGTCCTTATTGCGGAGAAGGATAAAAAAATGAATAATCGGGCTGTTTTATCGTTACCTATTTCCTTAAAACGAGTATGGCTTTCTAAAATATTACTAGTTTTAGGGATTCTGATTTGTTCTTGCGTGATTTTTTTCTGTGGAATTCAGCTATTTGGTTTACTTGTAAATATAAAGGATTTCAAAATGATTCCTGCGGTGAATGCATTATTAGGAATTGTTGTTGTAATCGTTACTTTTATGTGGCAAATTCCTATATGTTTGTTTTTAGGTCACAAAATAGGTGTATTTCTGACGATTTTATTAAATATGGGTGTAAATGTATTTTTAGGAATTCAATTTGCAACAAAAAGTATGTGGCTGATTAATCCATTTACATATCCAAGCAGACTCATGATTCCGATTGTAAAAATACTACCGAATGGTTTGTATGCAGAACCAGGAAGTGTAACGTTCACACCAGAGCTTCTTTCCTATCATGTAATACTGCCAGGAGTGGTTATTTCTGTAATGCTGTTCCTTTTGTTCACTTATGTGACAGCAAAATGGTTTGAAAAACAGGAGGCAAAATAAAATGGGAGTTTTGTCAAGGGTATTAAGAGCTGATTTTCTAAAAATGAAACACACAGTTTTTTTCTGGATACATATAGTGATGCCAATTATCGGAATTGCTTTATTTTTAGGTTACTATTCCTTTTCAAATTTTGCTTCTATTAATAAGGCTTCAGGCTATATACAAGTACTATCGATAACTTTTCCGCTCTTAATTAGTATTGTAAGTTCTTTCGTTGTGGAACAGGAAGCGTTGGCAGGAAACTTTACAGAACTTTTATCAACGGAATACGGAAGAAGAAAAGCATTTATTAGTAAAGTATGTTTGCTTTTAATATGCGGGTTTTGTTCTACCATATTGGCAGTCTTTGGGTTTGCAGCAGGGTTTCATTTTCTGCTAGGGCAGAATGAACTTCCACTGTCTTTCTATGTTGAGATTTCTTTCGTCCTTTTTGGATGCCAGATTTTTATGTATCTATTCCATCTGTTTTTGAACTTTCGCTTTAGTAAAGGTGCTTCCATTGGGGTGGGCATTATGGAAAGCTTGCTGGCAGCTTTAATGTATACTGGACTGGGGGATGTGATTTGGAAATACATGCCGTGTGCGTGGGGGATGAGGTTGAGTAATAGTTTTTTTACATACAGATTAAATCCAGATTCGTTTCATGCTTTACTAGTAGATATTCAAATGGGAGTAGTTATATGTATTTGCTCGACGATCATTGCGTTTGTTATATCACTTATATGGTTTTCCTACTATGAAGGGCGAAAAGAAATGTAAACACATTTTGTAAACACATCATTATAATGGAAGTTGAAGGAGGGGGAACTATATGGCAAAAATATTAGCAATTGATGATGAAGAAGGCATTCTTTATATTATAAAAAGCGCTTTAGAAAAAGAAGGACATGAGGTAACTGCCGTTCGTAATCCTCTAACAATTTCCAAAAATAAATTTTGTCATTATGACTTAATTCTATTAGATGTCATGATGCCGGAAATAGATGGATTTACACTCTGTCAGGAGATCCGAGACTTGGTTGATAGTCCGATTGTGTTTCTAACTGCGAAAACAATGGAAAAGGATTTGATCACAGGGTTTAGTCTTGGCGGAGATGATTATATTACAAAACCTTTTGGGATCGGTGAACTGCGTGCAAGAGTGTCGGCACATGTAAGGCGTGAACATAGAGAAAAGCAAAATGCATTTTCTCTATCAGGTCTTACATTTCATCTATCGAGTAAAGAAATATCGTATGACGATACAGTTATTCCATTTACGAAAAGCGAGTACGGAATTTGTGAGTATTTAGCTCTGAATCACGGCCAAGTATTTTCAAGAGAAAAGATTTATGAAAATGTTTTTGGGTATGATGGCGAAAGTGATAATCAAGTCATTGTGGAGCATATTAAAAACATTCGCTCTAAATTATCTAAGTATGGTATGAATCCAATAGAAACAGTATGGGGAATCGGGTATAAATGGAAAAGGTAAAAAAACAAATCAATCTTCGCAAAATTTTTATACGGTATATTTTCGCATTTTCAATAGGGACAATTGTTTTAGTCATTTTTCATCTTAGCTTGTTCAGTACTGGAGTTAACACAGGGGTCATTCTTCCGGCAAATTATTATGAGAAACAGATTGAATCGCAAAGAGACGCCATAGTAAAAGCAGAACAGGGCGATGATCGGATTTTAAAACAATATAAATATGTTGTGTATGACTTTTCAGGAAACATCATTCAAGGGAATATTCATAAAAATGATGCGAGGAAAATATGGGATAACGTACAGAAGAATGAAATAGGTGGCGGAGGATACTACTATGCAGTTATAAAACGAGATAAAGATATTTGTGTCGTTTTATACACTTTGCATACTAGTTATAAAAATCCTATTTTGCAGAAGTATTTACCAATCCCGGACATTTCTTTGATTCTCTCTTTTATCCTATTATTTGCTGCAGAAGTGCTATTTCTATCTCGTTCTTTTGGAAAATCATTGTCAAAGGAAATGCTGATTTTAAAAAAGGTAACTGATAAAATTCAAAAGGAAGATTTAGATTTTCAAATAGGGAAATCTAGAATAATAGAAGTGAATGAAATATTAGATTCCTTAGTAAAAATGAAAGATGAACTGAACGAATCACTGCGTAAACAGTGGGAGATGGAATCGAATAGAAGAGACCAGATTGCTGCTTTAGCACATGATGTCAAAACGCCATTAACGATACTGAGAGGGAATGCCGAGTTGTTAAACGAAATCATGCTGGATTCGGATCAAAAGAAATGTAATGAGCATATTTTGAAAAGCGTTGCTGAAATGGAAATGTATATGCAATCTTTGCTCGACATTACGAAAAGTGAAGAAGGTACTTCACTTCAATTTAAGCAAATAGACCTTCAAAACTTTATTGATAATATTATAGAAGAAAGTGCAATTTGTGCTTTGGACAAACAGTTAAATCTAATAAAAGAAGTTAAGGACATACCGAAATGTATTCATGGTGATGAGGCTGCTTTGAAAAGAGCGATTATGAATGTAATGATGAATGCGATGGAATATTCCCCAGTAAATGGTGACTTGATGTTTTCAGTTGAAACGAGTAATAATAAGATCCGGTTCATTATCGAGGACTCGGGAAGAGGATTTACAAAAGAAGAAATGACTTCAGCTACAGAACAGTTTTATCAAGGAGATAAAAGTAGAAATTCAAAACATCATCATGGCATCGGACTATACATTGCCAAAAATTTTGCAATGCAGCATGGCGGAAATATTTACTTAAGTCATTCAGAAAAGCTAGGCGGAGCAAAAGTTATTTTGGAAATAGCAGTGTAGTAGAAAAAATGAACAAAAAACGCATCAGACGTGGATCTGATGCGTTTTTTTTATGATTCTATGAGATGTTACAAATATATTTTCATATCTTTTGTAGGAAATCAAAGTATTGTAGAGAATATTTTCATGTTGGGGAGCAAGATGAAATTTCAATTAGAGGAGAATTGTACATGATAAGGGAATGTAAGTTTGAAGATTTAGAGCAGCTTATAAACATGGGTAGTATGGAAGTAATAGATTATGATTTGAATTATATGATGAATATTTTTAAGGACGCTAAAAATTTTTTAGTGTGGGATGAATTAGGAGTAAAAGGCTTCGCTTATGTAATTGTAAGAAATGAAGAGAAAAGAGAGTGGGATGTCCAAGTTTATGTAGATCCAAAGGAAAGAAGAAAAGGAATCGGTACGTTACTTCATCGAGAAATTTATAATATTGTAGAAAGAGAAAATCCGAGTGTTTTAGTTACAGAAGTGAGAGTGGATAAGGAAAATCCAGCTGTTTTTTACGAAAGAATGGGGTATAAAAAGTGGTTTGGATCACCAAGTATGTGTTATACGGGAGGAGTTCAACCAGATGTCGATATTGAATTTATTCCGTATGAAGATAAGTTTTACGGACAATATGCTGAATGCAGGGCAGAATGTTTTTATGATATAGCTGTGAAAAATGATTTTAAGCCCTATGTAATCCCGCTAAGTGAAAAAGATAAAAATGCGTTATCTAAAAGGCCGATATATGTAACGTTACATAATGAGCAACTTGTTGGAGCAGTTACTGTTGAGGATGGACATTTAGATCATATTATGGTTTCCCCGGCATATCAGGGGAAGGGATATGGTAAGAAAATTACGCAGTTTGCGATGAATAAAGCATTAAGTAAAGGGGCTACTTCTGTTCAACTTTGTTATATAGAAGGGAATAGTAAGGCGGAGAATTTGTATCAATTGTTAGGGTTTGAAACGGTTCAGATTATGCATGTGTATAGGAAATTTATGGAGTAATGATGCTTGGATAGCAAATAGAAAATCCGAGGGGAGATTTTGAATGAAATGGATAAACTTCATTAAGAGTATCTCAGTAGACTGCAAGTTTTATCCGCCAGCACGAGAAGAAGAAATCATCCGTATAGAAGAGAAGCTTCAAGTGCAATTTCCAGATGAATTGAAAGATTTTCTTCGTGAAACGGATGGAGTGACATACACTGCGTATGACCTATCTTTAGTTTGGAGCGCTAAGCTAATTCAAAGAGAAAATTCTTATATGTGCGGACAGGAATGTTTTGAAGCGTTTCATATGCCTTTTGATTCGATGCTATTTATTGCTGATGCTGGGAATGGAGATCTCTTTGGCTACCGCGTAAACAATGGAGTGATTGGAAAGCGTGATATTTATGTTTGGAATCATGAAGATAACAGTACAACTTGGGTTGTGCATTCTCTACAGTCATTCATAGATGGTTGGTATAATGGAAGGATTTCTATTTAGGGAAATAAGCAGTTTTCGGTATGATTCAGTTCAGTGAAGCGACTGCTTTTGGGGCAGCTTTTTCACCCTGCCATAAATAAGAAAAAGAACACCTCGTTATGACATCCCGTACAGCTATCTCCCGAGAAACACCAAATCGTTCTTTTAGTTCAAACTAATATAGATAGCTTTAAATCTCCTAATAGATGTAAGTGTAGGTAGTCATTACGTTCAACTAAAAATGAAGAATAACTTCTATTTAACAAAGTTATTTATAAGTAATTGGGCATCTATAAAAAAGATAATAAATTTAAAATTAAAAAAGAGCCTTATTAAGGCTCTTTTTTAATCTATTACTTAACTTTTTTCATTTTACTTACAAAAAGACTAACGATACCGATAGCAATTAATGAATAACCAATTGGTAGTAAATAAAATGGTGCGACTAGAGTACCATCCGAAGCGACTGTAGATCCGGCAGTATTAAAGCCAACGATACATCCGATTCCGAAAATAAATGGTAGTGAAGCTAAAATATATTTTTTCATATGAAACCTCCAAGTGTAGGCCTTTTTTTATAAAATAACTGCTTTATAGTTGTAATTATAGTACTGTCATATAGTTAGTAGTATTTATATAGGTGACAAAAAGCTTACAGTATTGTCATGTTAATAAGACCGGGCAAGACGAAATCCGAGGTCGTCGATGCTAAACGTTGGATGGCTACGCCGACGACAGGAAGCCCCGCAGCCTCTGGCCTCTTCAGCCCAGCTGCCTCCTCGGAAAATGCGGTAGGAGCCGTAAACTTGTTCATCATATAAATCCCAGCACCACTCCCAAACATTCCCTAACATATCATATAGGCCCCATTCATTCGGTTCCTTTCTTCCTACTTCATGGACCCTGCCTCCTGAATTTTCATTATACCAGGCAATTTGATCAAGCTCTCCGTATCTATAACCAGTAGTCCCTGCTTTACATGCATATTGCCACTCTGCCTCTGTAGGAAGGCGGTAGCCATCTGCTTCCCAATCACAAATTATGTTGTTACCATCTTTATTTATTGAATAACACTCTTTCAGTCCAGCTTTTTGTGAAAGGAGATTACAAAAGGAAATAGCATCGTGCCAAGAAATATTTACAACTGGTTTTAAATCTTCATTAAAAGAATGAGGTGCACAGTATAGACCCATAGTTACAGGATACTGGGCAAGAAGAAACGGTTTTATGTCAGCTTTCCATTTACTTTTTATTCTGTCGTCTCTTAATTCTACTTTGCCCCCTGGAATTTTTATCATTGGATAGTCAATGTAACTCTTTATTTTATTTGACACTATGTCGACCTCCTAATGAACTTTATTTTACAAATTTTACCTCGTTTAGAGGTGTTAAAGCAATCTAAAAATTACGCTGTTTTTTGCAGATAACGGCTTGTTAGTGTTGCTTTAAATGAAAGCCTGTATTTACAATTAGCTACTGGTTGGGGAATTTATCAACTGCTATTGGAGGAATTATTGGAGCATTTCTTTTTAAAAACTACATGTTTGAGTTGTTTATTGGGATTTCACTTATCTCTTTGTTATCTGTATTCACGACCGTACTCTTCATCACAGAAACCTACACACCGAAACCTTCATCTAAGTCTTCTAATAATAAGAAAAAATTTTCATCAAATGAAGGAAAAGTACCTGTTTCTTATTAAAGGGCTAACGGATGAAAAGAAACGAACTAGGAAACGATTTTCCGCAATCGAGCGCGATATTTTGCTTATTTCAGATTTTTAATCAAATTTTATTCCAAACGAACAGTTAGCCTTATATTCAATCTTAAAACAAAAAAGCCCGGCAATTGCCGAGCTTTTCATTATTTCTTAGCTTCTTTGTCTGCTTTTGGAGCTTCGAAAATATCTTTTAAGTCTTTATCTTCGATTTTCACATCTGATTTTTTCATTTCTTTTGTAACAAGATCGTTCATAAATTGAGCATCTTGCATTTTCTTGTCAACAAGATCGTTTTTAATGCGGTCTTTTTCTTGATCAAGTGGTTTTAATTCTTTAATATCAGTTACTTTAATGATGTGGTAACCGTATTGTGTTTTTACAGGCTCACTGATCTCGTCTTTTTTCAATTTATATGCAGCATCTTCAAATTCTTTAACCATGCTACCTGATTTGAAGTATCCTAAGTCGCCGCCTTTATCTTTTGAACCTGGATCTTGAGAGTTTTGTTTTGCTAACTCTTCAAAAGATTTGCCTTGTGCAAGTTCACCTTTAATTTTTTTCGCAGTTTCTTCATCTTTTACAAGAATGTGGCTTGCTTTAATTTCAGGCTTGTAATTGTCTTTTATTTCTTTATCTGTGATGCTTTTCTTCACAGCTTCTTTCATTGCAAGTTCACCGCGAACAGTTTCTTTTAAATCTTTTTCAGTCATGCCGCTTTGTTTTAATAAAGTAGCAAATTGATCGCCGTATTGCTTCTTATATTCGTCAAATTGTTTATTAACGGCATCATCTTTAACTGGGTAGTTTTTAATAAATACTTTTTGCATTACTAGGCTACGTAAGACGTTTTTACCGCCTTGTTTTTTCATTGCATTGTATAGCTCGTCTTTTGTTACGTCCCCAGCTTTTGATGTTACAACTTTGTCAGAAGTGCCGCATGCTGATAATGTGAATACACTTGTTACAGCTAGGGCAAGTATTGCTTTCTTCATGAAATAAACACTCCTACTATTATGTATTTTTGAATCCCGCATAAACGGGCAGTAATCCCCCATTAATGGAAGTTTCACTTTATAGTATAAGCAATATGTACAAAAATTAATATAACATATTTCGATGCATTTTCCTATTGATAAAGAAAAAATACCCATTTGCCTGCGGCGATTGTCAGATTCGATCATGGCACCATTCTGGGCTTACATGCATACAAAGAGAAATGAGGAGGTTGAATTTATATATGAATCAACAATTAATTTTGTGGCTTGTGTTATTTATTTTATTAGTAATAGTAGGTATAATTTGTTTATAGAGGAAAAAATGTGAGGAAGGGGTTTCCTTCCTCACTTTGCATGAAATATAATTTCTATATAACTAGAAATTAATAGAATGGTAATACATACGTTAATGAACCGAAAGACACTCGTTTGACGTCGGTCAGATAATTGTTTCTGTTGACACAGTGAATGTGTCATAAGGTTTGTATAAGTTAGAACGATAAGTGCAAAAGCGATAAATATAATTGTTATAATTGTCACGAGGAGAGTCCTCCTTTAGAAAAAATACATATAATCCTATTGTATCATACGATAATTTATTCGTGTTATAAAATTCTGAAATGGGAAAATCTAGATTATATACATATCAAAATGAAAAAACATGTCCTCTTTTTAATGTGGGCGAGAACGGGTTTGTTTTTATATGCTGCATAGGAAACGATTTATATAGAAAGAGAGGGAAGAAAGTGAACGTTGTGAAACGGTTAGAACAAGCAGAATATTATGTATCACTTCTTTTTAATATGATAGATGAACAAAAGTGTCCATTTTATTCTTTAATTATAAAGAATAAAGTGATGAAACGTGATGTGGAACGTTTGTTAGCTCTTTGTGAACAAATGAATGAGCAATACATAATGGAAAAGCAAGAAGGTTTGCTTTTATTTGATGAGCTGCTGGATAAATTTGAAGAAGCGCTTCCAGAAAGTCTCGAAGGAAAAGAGACGGCGGAAGCGCTCGATCGTCAAGGGTTGTTTCAACCATTGATGCAAGAGTTTTTACGTATGATGGCGAAAAAATAATGAATTATCACTTTTTAACAAGTTTTTCATCGTGCTCTATAAAATTATCCTCGATATTATCCAGTGATTTCTCGAAAATGTCGATAAAGTCTTGCCCGTAAATATTTCGCAAAATGGCGATTAATTCGATGTTTTCTGGAAATTTACCGTAGAAATTGCGAAGAGCTAAAGCTCCATTAAAGACAGAATTACTTTCAGGCTCGTATTCCTCCATTAATTGTAACAGTAATTCTTCACCTTTTTCTGTAATTTCAATATACGTGTTTCGTTTGTCATCTTCTTTCTTTGAAAAGATAAGAAGACCGCGTTCTTCTAGTTTTTTAGAGAAGTTAAAAGCGGTGGATACGTGCATGACACCGAACTTCGCAATTTCTGAAATAGAAGCCCCTTTTAAATGATACGCAATCCATAAAATATGATGTTCATTAATATTTAAATCATATGGTTTAATCCACTGTTGCCAATCTTTTTCCACACACTTCCATAATGCTTTTGATAATTGAGCCATGCGTTGGCTGAAAATCATCGCTTCTTTTATTGAATAATTTTTGTCACCGTTTTTCATCGATTCACCCACTTTATACAATTCTTATTCATTACTATCTATTATGCCAGTAAAATAAAAATTAATAAAGTGTTTTTGTTAGAATTGTGAAAATTTTTCGTTAAAATGACAAAACTATACAAATTTCGAGTAATTATAAAAGTGTTATCTTGTTAGACAGGACAAAGATTGACGGAATTTTATTCTGATTTGGGCGTAGCAAGGAGAAGAGGATCATTGTATAAAAAATACGGCACATGTATGTCATGTGCCGTAAAAGAGACGGTAAGAATCAAAACGATTTGTTATATACGAAAAATTACGCTTTATCAGGAACCGCTTGTTGTAATTTTTCAATTGATTTTTGAATGTTTTCAATTTCTTGTTCAATGTGGCGCTTATTTTGAGAAATATCTTGTCTCCATGTTGATAATGTTTCGTGCATATCATCTTTTAATTCTTGAATGACTTCTTTTCCTTCAGAAGCTGTTTCAACAATTTGTCGACTTAGTAATTTTGTATCTGCTGTAATATCAGCTAATGTTTTTTTTATATCATTTCCTTTTTCTTTTAACTTATTGCGCATATCTCTTCCAGATGAAGGAGTAGAAAAGAGTACAGCAAGTCCAGCGACAGCTCCGCCGCAAATGATGCCAGTTAGAAAGGATTTTGATTTTGACATAAAAAGTGCCTCCTTAATTTGTAAAACTTTCCGTCATAGATGGAAGCTTTATAACATTGTTATACTCATGATGTGTGAAACTGTGCATATGCATAAGACAAGGGGGGAGAAAAGTGAAATGGATTACAAGCATTTGTTTTATTGTCAGTCTTTTCTTTCTTGTACGAGCAATGCAATTATTATTTATTTTAAAACAGAAAAGATCGTACCCGCCAATCCTTTTAGTAAAGCAGCAAATTGTTAGGTTGGCGTTTATTGGCGGGGTGTGCACGGCATGTACAATCTTATTGTACATACTACAATAGATCTAATCTTTTCAATTCATCGTTTTAGGTGCAAGTGTTATTTTACGCTAGTTGCAATTGTGTTTGCGATGTTGTGTAATTCTTCCATTGTGTAATCACTTTGGTGAGATTTCCACACAGCACCGAAACCATCTTTTTCGCCGTAGCGTGGGATTAAATGAAGATGGAAGTGAAAGACAGTTTGTCCTGCTTTTTCTCCGTTATTATTTAATAAATTGAAACCAACTGGATTATATTCAGTTTTTATCGCATTCGAAATTTTTGGAACGACAGAGAAAATGTGTGAAGCAATTTCTGGTGTTAATGCAAATACATCTTGTTTATGTACTTTTGGAATTACGAGTGTATGTCCTTTTGTCACTTGGCTAATATCAAGAAAAGCGAGTACATGTTCATCCTCATATACTTTTGCGCAAGGAATTTGCCCCTCAATAATTTTACAAAAAATACAATTATCCGCTGTATGATTCATATTCCTCATCCTTTCAGTAGTCTTAGCCGTATTTTATCATAATTACATAATAGAAAAAACACGAAAAGCAGGAAGCTGGTGAGCTTCCTGCCTTCGGAAGAAGGTTTGAAAAAGCATTTTCGTTTAATCTACCTTTAGGAGACACCTCATTTGTTAGGAAATGCGCGGTAACTCGACATATATTCTGCCGTGGACACCCCATTTTCAATGAAATGATGTTGCAATCCTTCAGAAATGAATTGTTTATTTTATAAAACAGTATCTACTCTCCTCGAGACACCCCGTTTCTAAAATGAAACAACTTATATGACTCCGTGTAAATTACCTTTGTCCATTATAGACACCCCGTTTCATGATGAGTTCGCTAGGCTGTGTTCATCACTTTTGTGGTTGCTTTTTCAATGTGTTCCTTCCTCACTAATTATGATGTCCGCTTTTGCTTAATATATGCAGAGGAAATTTTTTCTTTTAATCGTAGGTCAGTACTATGAAGGAGCTTTACTTTTTTGGTAAGATGATTACATATAGATAAATGAAGAAAGTGGTGTCATATGGAACAATTATTACGTGTGGAAAATGTTACAGGCGGATATACGAAGCGACCTGTATTACAAAATATTTCATTCTCTGTTAAGAAAGGAGAGCTTGTCGGTTTAATCGGTTTAAACGGTGCAGGAAAAAGTACAACGATCAAACATATTATCGGATTAATGGAGCCGAAACAAGGCCACATTACGATTAATGGTAAGACGTTAAAAGATGATATGACCGCATATCGCTCTAGTTTCTCGTTTATTCCAGAAACCCCAGTGCTCTATGAGGAGCTAACGTTAGAAGAGCATTTAAAGCTAACCGCAATGGCGTATGGCATTGATGAGAAAGAGTATGATAAGCGCGTAGACAAGCTGTTAAAAGAATTTCGCATGAAAAATCGTATGAAGTGGTTTCCATCTCATTTTTCAAAAGGGATGAAACAAAAAGTAATGATTATGAGTGCGTTTTTAGTTGAGCCTTCATTATATATTGTAGATGAACCGTTTGTTGGATTAGATCCGCTAGCGATTCAATCATTGCTGCAAATGATGGATCAAATGAAAAAAAGCGGTGCGGGCATTTTAATGAGTACACATATTTTAGCAACAGCAGAGCGTTATTGTGATTCCTTCATTATTCTGCATCAAGGTGAAATCCGGGCACAGGGTACTCTCAAGCAGCTGCAAAGCGAGTTTAACATGCCGGGAGCAACGCTTGATGATATTTACATAGCACTAACGAAGGAAGAAGATGCTGATGAATAGTAAAGGGTTATGGAAAGAAAGGTTTCGTTATTTTTTAAAGGAAACGCGCACATACGGTAAGTATGTATTTAATGATCATTTGAAATTTATTTTTGTGTTTATTATCGGTGCCGGTGCATTTTATTATCAAAAATGGCTACAAACATTAACACCTTCATTTCCAACCGCAGTTGTGATGGCGGTGCTGCTTGGACTTGTCTTAACCGCAGGATCAGTGCAAACGTTATTAAAAGAAGCGGATCTTGTATATTTACTTCCAGTAGAAGAAAAATTAAAAGCATATTTCGTAAAAGCATTTCAATTTACGTTTACGATCCAGTTATATATTGTAGCGATGGTAAGTGCAGCGCTTGCGCCGCTCTATTTCCAGCAGATGAAACAATCAGGACAAACATACATAATCATTGTACTTGCGATTGTGCTAAGTAAAGTTTGGAATTTATTTGTGACGTGGGAGAAGTCTTATATGACAGATGGCCGTATTCATCCTACAGACTGGCTTATCCGTTTTGTACTTAACTTTTTCCTTGTTTATTTCCTTGTTGAGCGCGCTTCAGCTTTGTATACGGGAGCAATCGCCTTTGCGATGGTCATCTATCTCGTATTTTTACAGCAAAAAGTAAAAGGAAAACCGCTGAACTGGGAATATTTAATTGTTGAAGAAGGAAAGAAAATGATGCTGCTATACCGCATCGCCAATATGTTTGTTGATGTACCGGCATTAAAAGAACGGGTCGCTCGCCGCAAATGGATGGATTTTGTACTGCAAATCGTACCCAATAAAAGTACCTATTTATTCTTATTCTTGCGCACGTTTTTACGCTCAGGAAATTACTTTGGACTGTATGTCCGCTTACTAGCAATTGGCGGTATCATTTTATCCTTCGCGCCGTTTCTTTATGTCCGTCTTCTTGTCGGTGCTGTGTTTTTATATTTAATCGGTTATCAGCTGTTAAGCTTATGGAAGCATCATCGTTTGAAATTATGGCTTGATCTATACCCTGTCCCAGAAGAAGCAAAAATGAAAGACTTTCTGACGTTATTATGTACGTTGCTGTGCGTAGGCGGCGCTATTTTCACTGTACTCTTTGCGTTTGCAACGAAAGATATGATGATGACAGGACTTGTTTTTCTTGTAAATATGTTATTTAGTGTGGGATTTGTTTATCAATACGGGGCAAAGCGCTTGAAAAAATTATCCCGCATAAACGGGCAGTAAGCTGGAGAAGACGGGGAAGCGAACTGCCCGTAAAAGCCCGATTGGGAAGTTTCACTTTATTCCGCATATAGGGAAAGGAAGAAGAGCATGACTGAATATGAACAAAAGGTCATCTTAGAGTTACAGCAGTGGAAAAGAAAAATTATTAAAAGCTCATCTGTAATGACACGTTTCTCTAAAACAGTTCAAACGAAAATGCAGCAGCTCATTCCAGAAAAAGTGCAAAATATCCTTACAGAAACGATAAAAAAGATGGTGCAAGGCATTAGTATTGGTTCGAATTTCATCAAACCGAGGCTAAAAGAAACAGATTGGTCACTGCAAAGAAGAGATGAAGAAGTGCTAAAGAAGATCGATGAGTACAAAAAGGTTGCAGCGGCAGAAGGAGCCGGAACAGGAGCAGGTGGTTTTTTACTCGGGCTTGCTGACTTCCCGCTCTTGCTTAGCATTAAAATTAAATTTTTATTTGATGCGGCAACATTGTACGGCTATGATACAAGTAAACAAGAAGAGCGCTTATTCATTCTTCACGTATTTCAGCTTGCGTTCTCAAGCGATAATCACCGAAAAGAAATATGGAAGGCGATTGAGACGTGGGATACAAATAAGGAAAATCATGTAGACTGGGAGAAGTTCCAGCAAGAATACCGCGATTATATTGACCTAGCCAAAATGCTGCAACTCGTACCTGTCATCGGTGCACCGGTAGGAGCGTATGCGAACTATCAACTCCTGCAGCGGCTTGGTGAAGTGACGATGAATTGCTATCGGCTGCGGTTATTGCAGCGGGAAGGTAAGATGTAATTTATATAAAGGACCTGACTCTCATGTCAGGTCCTTTTCGTGTACTGAACGTGTCGGACATTGCCGAGAAATCTTTAAATCGTGTCGAAGCGCCGATATATTTTAAAAAGTGGTCGATACATTGTGAAAAGCGCTGATATATTTTAAAAAGCGCCGATATATCAGTGAACATATAAGAAGGAGCCGATTCAAATGATGAGTCGGCTCCGTTTTTCTTAAGAAGTTAGGTGGGAGATAAACTGCTGGCATGCGCCCGATTGGTGAGGGCAAATAATCAGTGGGGGATGAAGAAAACCCCCACTGATTAAAGTTTCACTTTATAAGTCGCTCCTATGCATGGCCAGATGCTCTCGTCTTATACAACAACTTTCGTTCTATCATCTACTAATAGGGAGAATAACTTCAATCGTTGTTCCCTCATTCACTTCACTTTCAATCCATATCTTGCCTTGATGCATTTCAACAATTTTGTAACAAATCATTAATCCTAAACCAACCCCATCTTCTTTAATGCTATAAAAAGGTTCGCCAAGGTATGGGATACGTTCTTGCGGGATCCCGCATCCTTGATCAATAAATCGAATATTGATTTGATTATGATCAGCCAGGTCGATTTGAATGGAAATTTCTCCTCCCGTTGGCATCGATTCAATGGCATTTTTTAAAATATTAATGAATACTTGTTTTAATTGATTCCCTTCACAATGTATCATTGGAATAGTAGACATAACTTCAGTCTTCATTTGTACATTATTCATGAGTGCTTGGGGTTCAAGTAGCATGACAACTTGATTCATTAACACACTTATATCATTAGGTTGAATTTTCACTGCTTGGGGTTTGGCGATTGCCATAAATTCATTCGTAATGCTTTCAATTCGATTAATTTCGGATGATACTATATCTATATAGTGATGATTCGTTTCATTTTCCACCGTTTTTAATAATTGCATAAATCCTTTCATTGCAGTTAAAGGATTTTTAATTTCATGAGCGATTGCTGTAGATAATTGACCTACAACAGCAAGTTTTTCAGATTTTCTTAATAATTCTTCCGTCTTGATTCGTTCGGTAATATCGCGAGAAATACTTAAGAAAACCTCTTTTCCATTCAATTTGAATACACGAATACTAAACTCTGTCACGATTTTCTTTCCTGTCTGAAAAACATATTCATCTTGCAAAGTAAAGGAATCTTCCCCGTTTTTCATTTTTTCTATTAAATTTTTTAAAAGGGGAGAATCCGTAGAAACAAGATCAGAAAATGGGGTACTAACAATTTCATCTCTACTTAAATTAAACCTTTCACACCCAATCGCATTTACTTCAATCACTCGAGTGGGAGTTCGATTTTGATCCAATTCTACTACGTAGACCGCATCCGCCGCCTGTTCAAATAGGGCACGATATTTCAATTCACTTTCTTGCAGTTGTTGATATAATTGATGTCGTTCTTTTTCTGCTTGTTTTCTTTCAGAAATGTCCCTGCATATCGCAGAGAGAGCCATTATATTCCCTCTTGCATCTAGAACAGGTGAAATTGTCATGCTTATATCAATTAAATCCCCGTTTCTTCGTTGTCTAACGGTCTCTAATCGAGTAATGGCAGATTTTCCAGACAAAATATTTTGAATAATTTCTATCGATTCATTCATTAAGAAATCGGGCACACAAGGAATTTTTTTACCGATTACTTCGTGTACAGACCAATCAAATATCGTTTCATAAGCTTTATTTGCTTGTAAAATATGCCCTTCGCGATCAATGATCACAATCGCATCTATGTTGTTATCTACAAATGACTCCAGCAACTCTTTAGTCGTTTTTAATTCATCTTCCACTTTTTTTCTCTCTGTAATATCAATTGCAGAGCCAACAACTTCAATTACTTTTCCATTTCGTTTAATTGGCCGAAGTGCGATTAGCGCAATGGTTTCATTATCCGGCCAGGGGATTTCAAATATAACTTCACTTCCTTCCCATGCTTGTACATAATACTTCAGTAATTGAGGAACGAGATGGGGAGGGATAATGGAAGGATCGATTGTACGTAAACTTTTTCCTACCACTTGTTCAGAATAAAATCCCTTTTGATAATAAAATTGTCCATCACACATCGTATGTATAAAGTGTGTATCTACTTTAATAAATTTAAAAATTCCACCTTGTAGTTCACGGACAGTATCTTTGAGTTCTTGCTTCGATCCTTTTAATTTTTGATTTGTTCTAAATAATTCTTGTGTTAAGAAATATAACTTTTGATAAGCTTCCATCAGAAAAATGCCGCTTAAAAGGCCTAAACTTATAAAAAATAAGTTTTGCATGTAAAGAATGTTAGATATTACAGCTGGAATGAAAAATTCGCCTACCAATCGAATCATAGCTATATAACAAATCAAATAAAGAAAGCTAGCTTTAAACGGATGTAAGTTTTTGAAATATGTTTTAAAGATAGTAAATAGAATGCCTATCCCTAATAAAGCAACGAGATACGGTACACAATATCCATCCATATAAGTAACACGCATGATAAAAATACTAAGTACCGTAATCCAACCAGCAGTACGACCAAAGTAAACAAACGAAAAAATGAGAGGAACAGCTCGAAGATCGTAGTAAAACCCCATGTATTTAAAAGAAAAGGCCATCAAAATAGCTGCAATAATTGCCCCATATATTTTTTCAATGAACTGATTGGATTTCAATATAAACACTTGAATGAATATAGTTGAACTCACTAGGAAAACAAAAATAAAAAGGTTAATGAAAAAGTCTTTGATAAACATATTGTGAACCTCCCTATATCAAACAAATTCGACAAAAAAGGGTAAAATCCTACAAATATTTTATAGAAATAGAGAGACTGTTTTTTTTTTACTAAGCTGCTGCTATGCAGAATACAACATGACTGCTTCTATGCATGACCATTTGCTCGCGGTTGCCTAAAAAGAAAGAGGGTTTTTATGTTGATTATTTAATTTGTAGCTTTGATAAAGGAAAACATTCCCTTTATATATCTTGTTTTCCAATTATGTTTTTAATATGATTATAGAGTCATAGAAAAGCCGCACTAGACTAAAAATTAGAGGTGAAAGAATGCAACCATTAGAAAATGAAATTAATCCAAAGATGGTAAGAGTATGGCAAATTAGCTCGCTCATTACATCTGGAATCGGTCTTATGATTACAATTGCTTATTCTATATTTATGATTAAATTTGATTGGACAGGCTGGATATTTGGTGCACTTGTAATTGGACTTCTTGCGTATGCACCGCTCGGTTATCTTGTTTTTCCAAGTTTACGTCAGCGCTATTATAGTTACGAGTTAAATGAAGAAGAAATGGAAATTCAAAAAGGAATGTTTACTGTAGAGCGAGTACTTGTCCCAATGATTCGGATTCAGCATATTACAATTGAACAAGGCCCTATTATGCGTAAGTTTGATTTAGCTGAGTTGAAAATTTCAACAGCCGCAACAGCACATAGTCTTCCAGGGTTGACGATGCGCGAAGCCGAAAGGTTAAAGCGTCAAATTGCAGAACTGGCAAAGGTGAGTGATGAGGATGTATAAGCGGCAGCATCCGATTACGATTTTATTTGAGGTAAAACTAAGTAGTATTTTACCCGTATTTTTTGTTTTCGTTGTGAAAGACGGTTCATTTCCGTTTTGGTATTTAATCCCGATTCTTATTATTGGTGTAGGGGGGATTTTTAACTTCATTTCATGGTACTACAAAATGTATTGGGTTGAAAATAATGTATTGCATATTAAGGAAGGCCTCTTTACAAAGAAAGAAAGCTACTTAAATAAAGATCGTGTGCAAACCATTAATACGAGCTCAAATATTTTATATCAAATATTAGGTCTCACAAAGTTAAAGATTGAAACTGCTGGTGGAGCTGACAAAGCAGAAGTACAGTTAGTAGGGATTACCCAAGAAGAAGCAAAAAGTTTAATTGCCATGTTAAATAAAAATAGCGATGTGAACGATGAACCTGCATTAGAGGTTACTTCGATTGAAACAAAAGAACATAATGCAGTCGCTTATACAGTAACATGGAAAGAAATTTTACTAGCAAGTATTACATCTGGGAAATTTGGCCTTTTATTTTCAATCCTTTTCATTTTAGCAGATAAACTTCGAGAAATTTTGCCGAATAATATCGTGAAGAAGGTTGAGAATTATGTGGAAACGTATGTATTTGAAAGCGACATAGCTGGCTGGGTATATATGTTCGTTGCTTTATTTCTATTATCGTGGATTGTTTCAACGATTCAATATGCGTTACAGCATGCGAATTTTACTATTTCACGTAAAGGAGATGAAATTCGCATTTCACAAGGTTTGCTGGAGAAAAAAGAGCTTGTCTTGAAAACGCATCGTATTCACGGTATTAAAATAAAAGAAGGTATTCTTCGCAAGCCTTTTGGATATTGCTCTGTTCATGTAGAAGCTATTCAAAAATTTGAAGAAGGACAAACAGGCGTAACGCTCCATCCACTTATAAAAAAGAAAAAAGTACGAGAGATGCTGCACTACTTACAATTGCCATATGATATAAACAGTGAGATGACAAAATTACCAAAAACGGCAATGAGACGTCACATGTTAGATAATTTTATTTTCGCTTGTATTGTAGCAGTACCAATTATTGGTTCGAGTATTTATTTTCACAAACACTTTCTACTTGCGTTATTATTACCACTTTTCTTAGTGTCCATCTGGCTTGGCTATGCGCAGTACAAAGCAGGCGGATATCGAATTGATGACGATCAGTTAACAATGTCCTATCGCAAAATCGCAAAATATACAGTTTTTGTGAAAAGAAGACATATTCAATCTTTAAAGAAAAGTCAGTCATACTTCCAGAAAAAAGATGCACTTTGTACATATGACTTCCATAATGCCTCGGCTAGTCATGAGCTACAACATGTGCGGATGGAAGACGCGGAGAAGATGCAAAGTTGGTATAAGAAGAGTAATGAAAAAAACACCCTCATGTAAGGGTGTTTTTTTATGTGTATAAATTTGGTAAAATCATGGTGTGAATTCCTAAAAAAGGAGCATGCCTATGGAATATGTATTAGAAACATCTGACCTTACAAAAATGCATCAACTAATCTTTAAGAAATTTGAAGCAACAGACTTTAACGATTATTTCCAACTAGTGTCGAATGAACAAGTTATGGCACAAATTACAGAACGAGCGATTCCGTTAGAAGAGGCTCAAGTAAACTATCAAAAATTATTAGAGCGTAATGAAAAATATGAGCTATATGGCTCATATAAAGTTTATATGACGGATGAATTTATTGGACTTGGACATGTAACATTAAATGAACAAAAAATCGAAGAAGCTGAAATTGGCTATATGATATTGCCGGAATATTGGGGTAAAGGATATGGAGGTGTAATTGCCAAGCAATTAATTGAATTAGCGAAGCAAACAAATTTGACCATATTAAAAGCGATTATCGATCCGGAAAATATTCCTTCTAGAAAAATTTTAATACAGCAAGGATTTATATCAGAGAAAATTTGTGAAATCGAAGGGTTACCTGGAGAAATTTTAAGTAGGTTTATATAGGGAGAAAGTAGAAGATATCCCGCATAATAAACAACTTTAAAGGGCAAGGCTACTTACAAACTGTAGTCTTGCCCTTAGGTTTTCAATGACTTTATAACCATATATAAAATGGTTCAAACTCTAAAATAGCTGGAAAGAGAGTATATAATTTTGATGTTTCTATTAAAAAAGAAATGTTATTCAGTTTATTTATATAGTTAGAAAATGCTGATATCATTGAGTTTTTATAATTTGTTCATAAACATAAAGAAATAATATGCAATCTTGCATAAGACATTGCCTTATCGGAATAACGTGTTATTCTTTTGGATGGATTATAGAAACGGAGGAAATGTTATGAACAAGAAATTAAAATTTACGCAAGTGATGCTCGGTATTAGTACAGTGGCCTTATCATTTGGAAGTATTCAAACACAAGTGTCAGCGGAAGAAAAAACACCTTATAATGTGTTACAAGTGAAACCACCTGGGATCGGAACTTCAAAAGATGAACTTGCCCATTCTACAAAAGCAGACGAAACATTGTCTTATGAAGAACGTTTAAAAGTGAACAATTTTTCACAACGTCCAGCTCCGGCCGTGAAACGAGCAGCGGCAAAACAATATCAGCAAAAGTATTCTGCAGCAGAGCTGAATAGAATGAGTAATGACGAATTAATTGATACATTGGCAAATGTTAGTTGGGATCAAATCGCGGATTTAGGTCAATTTAATCAAGAAACAAAAGCATTTTATCAAAATAAAGAGCGAATACAGGTTATTATTGATGAGTTAGGTCGTCGTGGAAGCACATTTACAAAAGATGATACAAAAAGAATTGAGACGTTTGTTGAGGTTTTATATTGCGGTTTTTATTTAGGCTTTAATAATGAAGAGTTAAGCTATTTAAATGAGCAAAGCTTCCAGGATAAATGTTTACCGGCATTAAAAGCAATTGCAAAAAATCCGAATTTTAAACTTGGTACAGATAAACAGGATGCAGTGGTATTTGCGTACGGTAAATTAATTAGTAACTCTTCTTGTGATGCCGAAACTGTTCAATATGCAGCGAATATATTAAAACAATATAACGATAATATTTCTACATATGTAGGTGACAAGAAGAAAGGGGACGCCGTGTATGAGATCATGCAAGGGGTTGATAATCACTTGTATGGTAAAAGTAAAGAAGCGAATGAAACAATATGGTATGGGAAAATTGATGGTTTCATAAATGAACTGAGTCGAATGGCTCTTCTAAATGATGTAACAGCAGAAAATAGCTGGTTAATTAATAATGGTATTTATTATACCGGCCGTTTAGGGAAATTCCATAGTAATCCAAATAAACCTTTAGAAGTACTTACACAAGCAATGCATATGTACCCTCGCTTAAGTGAAGCTTATTTTACTGCGGTAGAGCAAATTTCAACAAACTATGGTGAAAAAGATTATTACGGAAATACAGTAGATTTAAAGAAAATACGTGAAGAAGGCCAGAAGCAGTACTTACCAAAAACGTATACATTCGATGACGGTGCTATTGTATTTAAAACGGGAGATAAAGTAACAGAAGAAAAGGTTAAGAGACTATATTGGGCTGCTAAAGAAGTAAAGGCGCAATATCATCGTGTAATTGGAAAAGATGGAGCGCTAGAAGCAGGAAAAGCTGATGATGTACTGACAATGGTAATTTATAATAATCCAGATGAATATAAAAAAAATAGCCAACTATATGGATATGACACGAATAATGGTGGACTTTATATTGAAGGAATCGGAACGTTCTTTACATTTGAGCGTACACCAGAGCAAAGTCGTTATAGTTTGGAAGAATTGTTCCGTCATGAATTTACACACTATTTACAGGGAAGATACGAAGTTTCAGGATCATGGGGACAAGGAGCAATGTATCAAAATCAACGCTTGACATGGTTTGAAGAAGGAAATGCAGAATTTTTTGCGGGATCTACTCGTACGAATAATGTTGTTCCGCGTCAAAGTGTCATTAGCGGATTATCATCTGATCCTGCACAGCGTTATACAGCAGAACGAACATTATTTTCGAAATATGGAGACGGACCAGATAAATGGGACTTTTATAATTATTCTTTTGCACTGCAGTCTTATTTATATACTCATCAATTTGAAACTTTCGATAAGATTCAAGATTTAATTCGTGCAAATGATGTGAATGGTTATGATGCATATCGTGAAGCTTTAAGTAAGGATCCAAATTTAAATAAAGGATACCAAGACTATATGAAGCAGTTAGTTGATAATCAGGGTACATATAATACCCCGCAAGTATCAGATGATTATTTAGCTGACCATGCACCAAAACCACTAGCCGATGTAAAGAAAGACATTACAGGTGTAGCAAAGATAAAAGATGCAACGATTACAAAGCATAAGTCTCAATTTTTTGATACGTTTACATTAGAAGGAACATATACGGGCGGCGTAACAAAAGGAGAATCTGAGGATTGGAAAGCGATGAGCAAGCAAATCAATCAATCTTTAGAAAAGTTAGCGCAAAAAGAATGGAGCGGCTACAAAACAGTTACAGCCTATTTTGTTAATTATCGTGTGAATGCGAACAATCAATTTGAATACGATGTTGTATTCCATGGCGTTGCAACGGGAGAAGAAGAAAAACAGACTGTTAAAGTAAATATGAATGGACCGTACAATGAGATAGTAAATGAAAAAGTTGAGTTTCATAGCGATGGTACAGAAAGTACAGGTGGAAAAATTGTTTCTTATCTTTGGGATTTTGGAGATGGTACAACAAGTACAGAAGCAAATCCTACCCATGTATATGGGAAAGAGGGAACATATACTGCAAAGTTAACAGTGAAAGATAATAAAGGAAAAGTGAGCCGAGGACAAACAACGGTTACCGTGAAAAAAGATGAGCCAGCAGGTCATAACTATCAAGATGCAAAGGTACTTAGTTTTAATAAGCTTTCAAAAGGAAATATGGATAGACCTAATATGGCGTATATGTACACATTCAATGTCACATCTCCAAAAGAAGTAGATATCTCTTTTATAGATGAACAAAGAATTGGGATAAACTGGGATGTATATCATGAATCAGATCTAGGAAATCCTGTCATTACGGGCAAAGCGGATGGAAATAATATAAAAGGGAAATTTGAAGCGAAACCTGGGAAGTATTATATAGTTGCATTTTTTGATCAGGAAAATGGAAAAGGAACATATTCATTATTGGTGAAATAAAACGATTTCCAATGTATATGTAACTTTATTTTATGTAGAAAAGATATACAATTTTTGAATTTATCCCGCTATTCGTGGGCAGTAATACTCCCACCTCAAAATTCGGCGAAAGCAAAGAAGTTAGGTGGGAGATAAACTGCTCGTAAAAGCCCGATTGGTGAGGGCTGATAATCAGTGGGGGATGAAGAAACCCCCCACTGATTAAAGTTTCACTTTATATTTGCAGCAATAAGCACTTGAGAAATAGATTTCAAGTGCTTATTCAATTATTTACTCTCTTTTGTTCTTTCAGGAAAAAAACTAAAAGCGAAAATGATAACAGCTAATGTAAGCCCGAAGTTTTCAGTACTATCAATCTGTAAACCGTTTTTCCATTGGTATATAAAGGATAGCAATATGAAAAGTATAGCGGCTCCAGCCGTATATCTTACTATTTTTTTCTTCGTTCTCGTTTCGTTTGTTTTCATATTCATATGTATCCCTCTTTCTTATTTATTAGGTAAAGTGTGCAGCATTGTTATTCCTTTAATGGAATGCTGTCTGTTTAATCCATTGTAAGACTATTAAAGGCATCATGATTTTTTTGAAATCGAATGACAACTGAATTCGTTCTTCTAACTCTCCGTGTATATGTAATTTCTTTTGTAAGGCTAACATACATTCTGTAGCTTGCTCTTTTAACTTTTGATACATAAATTCTTTTGAATGCTGTATATTTCCGCTTTGGTTTATCATATATCCGATAGCTACTGGACCCTTTTGTTCACCTATTTTCGCCTTCAATTCCTGAATATTTATATCCTTTAAATGAACAAAATAATCATTACAAAAATCAATTGAATAAGCACCTGGTGTCGATATACCAGTTACAATACTCGGTTGAAAGACAAATAGAATAGGCACTAAAGCTGTAAATGTTTGATTGTGAAATGCTTCGTATAGAATTTGAGCTAACGTATTCATATGAATCAATGGTTTAACTAGGCTACTCATTTCTTTTTGTGGTGCTTGTTTATTCAATGAGTGTTTATACACATGATATGGCAATACTTCATATTCATTTGAATAGATTTTTAAATATTGATTATTTTTCTTACTCTGATTCAAATGATAATTTATATTGTCTATCATATTTGCAGAACGCTTTATCCCTAGCATCAGAATGGCCACACCTCCTTGCTGTTTGACTTTCTGTACTTAAAATATACGTGTTAATTTATGTTAATAACAATTAGTAAAATTTCATTAAAATTTAGGCGAATTATTATGTATTTTAAACGAGATATTTTACTTATTTTGAAATATTAGGAAATGTTTAATCTTCTTAGTCTGTATATTTGAAGAAGGGAATGCACTTGTATGGAAGAGTTCTAGCGTGGACGAATACATAAGAACCCCCACTTAAAGTTACGTTTAAGTGGGAGGGAGTTGGCTTGATATTTTCAGATATTTTGCTGACATTTATAAGCACGATTATCATAAAAATAGTTTCCTAGTTCAGTTATGAGTTCGCGAACTAAAGGGTATTGTTTCTTTTCTGGGCTCATTTCAATAGCTTTTTGCATATATTTTTCATATCCATAGTGATCTCCTCTTAATTTGGATATCTTCCCCTTAAATCCGTATAGTTGAACATGAGCGAAAGGAACATCAGAAATTGTTAAAAAATGAAATGCCTAACAAAATCCATTGCCCACCTATAATTGGTGTTCGTACCTTCGTATTTTTGAGGTGGAAGTCTGTTGGCGGAAAACGATAAATAATTAAGGGGATTTATTGTTAGTGTACGGAAAAGGTGATAGAGTCCTAAATCTATGCGAAATCTCTTTCATGATAGTGAAAAAAGGCCACCCTCGCCAGATATCTCTAGCAAGTGTAGCCTTTTCTATTTTTATAGCAATGAAACTATTATTTTATTACTCCTACATCATTCCAAGCTTTTTGCACAGCTCTGTATGTAGCGCTATTAACGCCATCGTAATCAGCTGCAGATTGCAATAAAGCAGCACGGGCTTTGCTGAAATCACTTGTTGGTGTAAGATACGTTGTTAAGGCACGGTAGTAGATTTTTTCTGCTTTTTCTTTACCGATAGCATTAATTGTTAAGTAGGCAGCTTTATTTGGAATACCGCTATTAGTATGTACGCCGCCATTATCGCCTTCTTCTGTTGCTGGTAAATATTGATAGTCTCTCATATGAGCAGGTTGGTCATGCTTTTCAGGATTTGATAAGCTGCGAAGTGCATCACCTTTAACTCCAGGTGTGTATACTGCTTCTCCTAAATCCCAATTGGCTGGATCAACGAAATATCCAAATACATCAGAAAAAGATTCATTTAGTGCACCGGATTGACTTATGTAGCGAAGATCAGCTGAGTATTCAGTCACCGCATGTGTTAGTTCATGGGCAACGATATCAAGAGAACCTGAAAGCGGTGCGAATTCAACACCATCGCCATCTCCATAAATCATTTGTTGACCATTCCAGTACGCATTATTATAGTTGTTTCCATAATGGACTGCAGAACGAATCGTTTTCCCGTTTCCATCAAAACTGTTGCGATTATGAACATTTTTGTAATAATCATATACTTTGCCAGCATAAACATGAGCATCAACCGCAGGAGCTTGGTCCTTATCTACCCAAGCATTATCGTTATCGAATAGATAGTAATTCTTTGGATTGTCTTCAGTGCTGTGATTTACTGTAAATGTTTCAATGACGCCACCATTCATCGGCTTTGTTGTGTCTTTTAAATAATATTGCCCGTATTGGCTGCCATATGTTGTATTCAGGTTTTTTCGATCCCCTAGTACTCCGTTTCCATAGCCTTTTTGCGAAGTATCTGCATCTGTAACAGCATTATATGAATCTACAATTGTTCCATCTTCTGCGTTTACATAGATTTTCCAGTTTGCTCCATAAGGCTTAATGAATTGTAATTGCACTTTATAAGTTAAATAATAATTCCCGTCTTTTTCATAAACAACTAAATCTGCATTTTCATTTGTAGATTTTGCGTTTTCTTTCATTTGCTCTAATGGAGCTCCATTTGTTTCTACTAATGTATCTTTTTTTGCAAGATTAATATGTTTCCATGCATTTGAAAGAGCTGCTTCTTTTGTAATCTTTGCTTTTGTATTTTCTTTTAATTGCTCTGTGGCAGCTGGATGTACGTCTCCGTTGACTGTTGTTACTTTTCCATCACGATTTGTATGAACAATGAATTTTGCACCATCAACTGGTACTTTATTAATAGATTGATTGTACACATAATGTTTCATGCCTAAATCATCTGACTTTACTTCTTTCAGTGTTAAGTCAGTTTGTGGGTTGATTTTAAATAACTCTTTATTTTCTTCAAGGAACGCTTTCACTGCTTTTTCTGATTCTACTTTTTTATCAGATAATTCTCCTGAAAGAAAGGCTGGATTTCCTTTCTCATCATTCCACGTTTTTTGAACAACTTCCATTTTATCCAAAGCTTTTTGCTGAGATGCTTGTTCTTCTGCAAAAGCGTTTGAAAATGGAGCACCTAAAACCATTCCGGTTGCTAGTAATGTAACGACTGATTTCTTCATTTCTATTTCTCCTTTTAATATTCCGTATAATAAAGATGCATCTTAGTAATGAGTATACAAAAAATGCCATGGTTTTGTGGTTATATATGCAAAATTACATATATTAAAATTCCGCATTGTTCTTATTTTTGGGAATTGTCCATCTATTATTAGTGTAGAGAAATTTTTTTAAAATGATTTATGGAATAGGGGAATTTAGGGTGTAGAAGTTTCTGTTTTCATGCAATAAAAAAGAGCGACATGCTAGTAACATGCGCTCAGCTCTTCATATTTTGATAATCTATATATTTTGTACGATAGTTTCTTCACTTTAAAAGAATCGGCAAATGTTTCAAAGTTTGTTCATTCTCTAATAAGCAGTTCTCTAACTGAAAAGATGGTGACAGTGTTATGTCCTTATGTTGTTTTATAAAGGTTGTTAGAGCGATTGTAGCCTCTAATCGTGCGAGTGGTGCACCTAAGCAAAAGTGTGGTCCTTTTCCAAATGTCATATGTTTGTCATTACCTGCGCGGTGTATGTCAAAACAGCTAGCGTTCTGGAACTGTTTCTCATCTAAGTTTGCGGCACTTACCCAAGTAACAATCATTTGTCCTTTTTTCATGTTTGGTCCAAATATATTTGTATCCTCCGTTATTATACGTGCCAATGTGACCGGAAAACGATAACGTAACACCTCTTCAACTGCCTGCGGGATATAATCTGGATTCTCACGTAATTCTTTATACGTTCCTGGTTGATCAACTAAGAAACAATAAAAACTATTGATAATTAAATTTGTAGTTGTTTCATTGCCAGCTGCCAGTAAGCCCAGTGAGAAATCTACAATCTCTTCATCTGTCAATCTCTCACCTTCATATTCCGCCCTTATTAAGTCTGAAAGGATGTCGTCTGCTAGAGTGCATCGTTTTTCTTGGACAATAGGAAGAAGATACGTTTTAAATTCTTTCATAGCGATTGCTTTTTGTTGATCTAAATCAGCAAATTTCTCTCGGCTATACGGCATGAATAAAATATCAGACCATCGTTTCACCTTTTTTAAATCTGTTGTAGGGACACCTAATAAATTAGAAATGACAGTTACAGGGAAAGGGGCTGCTAAGTCTTCTACAATGTCAATTTCATCAAGATTTCTTAGCTTTTCTATCATTTCATTTGCAAGTGCTTGTATATGTGGTTTCCACTCAGTTAAACTGCGCGGTGTAAATGCTTTTGAAACGATAGAACGAACATTGCGGTGTTCAGGAGGATCAGAAGAATTTAAATTCATTCTCGTTTCCCGCTGTGGAAATGAAAACTGCTGACGATCTCTTCTACTTGAAAATAAGCGAAAATCAGATAAAACCCGGTTCACATCATCATACGAAAACACATTCCATACATCTTGATCCGCATCATAATAGACAGGATGATTCTCTCTCATATACTGATACCAAGAATATGGATTCCAAAGCTCATCTTTTGTTTTTAGTTTGGAAATTTCATGAACTAAAATGACACTTTCAGGTGACTTCATAGATATCTCCTCCTTTTTTCTTTTGAAAAAACAATTAGGAGTTTCTAAGTTGTATAGGTTCATATGTTTTATTCTAGCATAAGAGGGAGGGATGATTATTTTTGGCAGGTTGAGAAAAAACTTTGGTGTAATGGGGCGCTTTAAAATATTTGCTTGATTTTGAACTGGGATTATGTCAAAACAGATATTTTATATCTATATAAATCCATTTTCATTTTTGACATATAAGTCGCTGCTACGCAGAATACAGCATGACAGCTACTTGCTTGCTCCATTTGTTTAAACTCCGGATGTGGCAGGAAAAGGACCTGACCGCTTCTATGCACAGCCAGATGCTCTTGTCTCCATTTTAAGAGAAAGAGATTTTTATGTCGTTTTTTTAACTTATATAAATTGAAAAAGCTAGCAAAATGCTAGCTTTTCATTATTTTGAAGTAAGTGCAACTAAAACATCTACTGGATAATCAACTGAATTTTTTACTTTATATTCTGTCGGACTTGTAAATTGCTTACCAAATTGCTCACCAAGTTGACCAAAAAGATTATCCCAAACGCTATTTTGTTCAGACATCCATTTTTGTAATTTTTCCCCTGGAACAACTGAATATGTTGCTACCTGTTGATATAATGCAGTTCTGTATTGGTCATATGCATAATCAGTTTTTGGATTAAAGTCAAATGTTTTTGTTACTGTTTCTTCTGAATTTAATGTGATACCGTAACCGAAACTTGCAGTTAATGATTGGTTTACTTTTGCAACCCCCTCAAGCCCTACTTCCATTCCGATTGTATAAGATAATCCTACAGTTACATTATGAGATATTCCGCTTGTAACCGCTTTGCTCCAATGATAACCTGAATTTTTATCTACTACATTTGAATCAATTAATTTCCAATTTAAGTCTTTTTTCAATTTAGTATCTTCTAAAATTGGATCAGTTTTAGGGATTGCTAGTGAATATAATACATCTCCTTTGTTACCTGTTTTTTCATATTCTTCTCCGTCTTTAAGCCAAGTACCATCTGCTTTTACAACCTTATATTTATCATTAACATTACCCTTAATTCCATAAACTCTTGCTCCATTTTGCTTAGCAACAACATCCACATATACATAATCAATTAGAGCTCCTTGATCTGTAGAAACGTGCCATTGACTAGGGAATTCTTCATAAGGGCCTGTAGGAATGTAAGGAAGTTGCGTACCATTTTGAGCAACTTGAGCTGCTGTCATAGGAGCTTTTCCTTCTTGAGAGCTGACTACGATTGGAAGATTTCCTACATTCGTAGTATTCGTATCTGCTGAAGAAAACCCTGGTGCTACAAATAAAGCTGTACTTAATACAAATGCTGCTGGAATAATTTTTGTAATTTTCTGTCTTTTCATCTTGCACACCTCTTCTGTTTTGATTTTAAATAATAAAATGTACATATTGCTGTAAGATCGATTTACCAAACTATAAGTGCAAAAGAACTAAAACTATGTTTCTATTTGGTTTATCAAGAATAAATGTAGTCGATGAATTGATAAGAAGGTAGTTTTGGAAATAAAGTCTTTTGAACTTTAAATTTTTTAGATAACGTATAGATGATAGACTATTATTCCATCTACATGATGTAATCAACTACATACCAGTGATGAACCTTTTATATTCTCTTATTTCTCATGGAAGGTAAGAATCTTATACACACATTAAAGCACGCTATTTTTACTAAGTAAATCATAAAATTTCGTTTAGTAAACTATATAATTTATATATAGATATTATTTGTTGTAAAAATAACTATATTACTAAAATCCTATCTTTATAAAATATAATTGCTTTAGTTTTGTATTTGTTTGAAAAATGTAATTATTATAACGAAATGTGGAGGTTTATTTAGATGAAAAATGATTTTAGTATAATAAAATAATATTATATATAACGTTTCCTATATTTTACTATGCATAATTGCATAAAATAGGAGGGGGAAATCATGTGAAATAAAGGTTTTTTTGAAAAAGATTGTGAATAATAATTTTTTAGATTATTATTCAATAAATAATAAATACGGTATTTAATGAATAATATTATTTAGAGTAATAGAAGGGATAAAAGAATATAAATATTCCAGACTAAGTAGATTTGAGTAGGTTTAAATTGATATGTGTACTATTGAAAAAATGAGAAGCCCCTTCAGAAATTTGAAGGGACTTTTCATTCTGGTAATCTTTGTTTCTGTAGGTTATGTAAGATGGCTTGCTGTAATTTCGTCATGATTAGGTGTTACTGGGGATCCAATTCTTGATTATTTTGAGCCACAATTTCTTTCATTTTTGCAACTCGTTCTAAAGTAATTCCTTCTCTTTGTTCAATGGATAAAGGGTGATCAGTTGGTTCTAATTCGATATAAGGTCTGATTCCGATGTCCCTTGTATAAACATGTGTTTTCAAGTTTACTGTATCAGGATAACCTGGGATTGATGTAGAAAGCCATCCGAAGTATGGCTCTTCTGTTTTTCTTTCATCTGATTCCCATAATTCCATTGTTTTGTTGAAGCTTTCTTCGCTTAAAGATACCCAAACATTCCAAATAAATCCTTCGTTCCTATTTATAATGGGAATTTCGATACAGCCTCGAATGAAGTAATATTCTTTATTCATGATGCAAATATCAGAGTTTATCCCGCATTAACGGGCAGTAATACTCCCACCTCAAAATTCGGCGAAAGCAAAGAAGTTAGGTGGGAGATAAACTGCCCGTAAAAGCCCGATTGGTTCAACTAATAATCAGTGGGGGATGAAGAAAACCCCCACTGATTAAAGTTTCACTTTATTTCAAAACGTTGTTCTCTTTCATTTTCAGGAATATTGTAATAGTAAATAGGAGCATCACTTCCATAGCCTATTGGTAGTTCATGTTCTAAATGAGTGCAACGAAATTTTTCGTAACTAATTTCTTTCTTATTTGTTCTTCCATACAATCTTCTTTTCCGCATTTGAATATATGCTCCTTATCGCATTGTTTGTCTTACATTACATACGAGAATGGATATGTCTATTATACTCTGTTTCATTAACATAACATGTTGTTATATTTTATATGATATACAGGTTCATCAAATACAACTTCTCTTAAGTTCTAGAAATCCCTGAGTACCCAATTAATAAAATTCTTTTATTTTCTAACTTTAACATTGAAGTAGGAGGTGGACTTTTTAAAATTAATTCTAAAACCTAGGGCTATTAAAGCCCCAATACAAGAAGATAAACATCCGAAAACCAAATACATTGACAAATCTGTTTCTCCAATTATCACAGATGCTATTCCACCAATTGCAGGGAATAAAGCGACCATGTAACCACTCTTTGTTCCTCCTATTTTTTCTACAAGTTTTAAATAAAATAACCAAGCCAAAAAAGAAGCAATAAAAGTTAAATAAATTAGGGCTGATAAGTATGTAACGCATGTAGGGAAAATAATTGTTTGTCCTTGCGCATATACAATTGAACCAATTAACAAACTACCTATAGTAAAACCAATAGCATTTGCATAAATTGGGTCTACTTTCTTACTAGCATTTCTGGCAGAACAAGCGTCTCCTACTGCAGTAAGAACTGTACCTAAGAGAGCTATCAAAATTCCTTTCATAGTAGATATTCCTTTGAAGTCACTTAATGTTGGATATATGAGAATACAAACACCTAAGATACCAAAAACTCCTCCAATAAAAACTCTTGCATGTAGTTTTTCTTTAAGAAATATTCGTAGTGCTATTGGAGTTAAAATAACTTTTAAAGAAAAGATTAGAGTTACGATAGCAGCAGAACACATGATAGTAGCATGATAGAGACATAGATAACTCAACCCAAAATTGCAAATGCCAAATAAAACGATGAATGGAATATCTTTTTTATTAGGTTTTCCATTAGGTTTCATAAACCATATGAGAACTAGAAATAAAATTGCTGTTAAAGCTAAACGGTATGATAATGATAGCTCTAAACTAACTGGTGTCCCTTGAATTTTAACTGCAATAAAATTAAGTCCCCACACAATTAAACAAAATAAGTACATGATTTTAATCAATGTAGCATCACTCCTGTTAAATAAGTACTGTATGAATCCGTATACTTAATATTAATTTTCGTTGTCATTTATAAAAGGTACAGTTTACAATAATTTCAAATGACAGTTGAGGTGTATGAAGTGAAAGAACTCGTTTTTAACATAGATCGGAATAGTAATGTTCCAATGTATCAACAAGTTTATGTTTATATAAGGACACAGATATTAACAGGGAAGATTACGCAGCATACGAAACTACCTTCTATTAGACAATTAGCAATGCTTTTGAATGTAAGTAGAAATACAACACAGGTGGCTTATGAGCAACTTCTAGCAGAAGGTTATATACGAAGTGAAAGTAAGAAGGGCTATTTTGTAGAGGTAAATATGTCTGAACAATTATTTACATATGAGCCTACTACAGTAACGCATACACAGAGACAAAAAGTTGTAAGTGAAACGATTGATTTTAAAATTGGGACGGTTGACAAGGAGAACTTTCCTATCGCAAAGTGGCGGAACTTAACGAATAAAGTCTTAATGGATCCTATTATGTATTCCTATGGGAACAAACAAGGGGATATGTCGTTAAGGATGGCTATAGCAGATTACTTGTTTCAGTCGAGAGGCGTTAACGCTTCTAGTGAACAAATATTGATTGGTAGCAGTACACAACACTTGTTATTGATTTTGACTCTTCTTTTAAAAGAGGAGTTTCATCAGATAGCTGTAGAAAATCCTGGTTACAACGGGGCAAGAGAGATTTTTTCCTTACAATCATTCTTAATTGAGCCTATATCTGTTTTTGAAAATGGGGTTGATGTTGATCAACTTTGGAAAGCAGATGCAAGATTGATATATGTTACACCAACGCATCACTTTCCATTTGGATATACGATGCCTGTTAATGAAAGGTTAAAACTAATTCAATGGGCTGAGCGGGTTAAGGGATATGTTATTGAGGATGATTACGATAGTGAATTTCGCTACATTCATCACCCTGTTCCTTCTTTACAGAGTCTAGATTCCAATGACAGGGTTGTGTATGTAAGCACATTTTCTAAAGCATTATTACCTTCAATCCGTGTAAGTTACATGGTCTTACCTAAACGATTACTTCCTAGGTACGAGGAAATTTCGTCTTTACTAGAACAAACAGCTTCCTCTTTTCATCAAAGAACACTGGCTCATTTTATTTCAGAGGGATATTGGTATGCGCATTTAAGGAAAATGAAATCTCTTTATAAACGTAAAATGAAGGTGTTGTGTGAAGAGATAAATAAGCATTTTGATAACTATATAGAAATCAAAGGAGATTCCTCTGGTATTTATGTAGTTATTGAAGTCAAAACTCAAATAAGTGAGAAAGATTTGATAAATAAAGCATCTAACAATGGAATTATTGTTTATCCATGCTCTCAATATTTTATTAAAAACGCACCTAAGTATCCGCATATCCAATTAGGTTTGGGGAATTTAAGTGAACATGAAATTAAGGAAGGTGTCTGTAAATTAGCAAAAATATGGATTGAAAAAAATGAGATCTAAATGAAGTAAATCATTTCAATCTCGTTGATTTTTAAAATAGATGAAACACCTTGAATGTTTAACCACGGTTTATACTCAGTATCAATGCCTATATCTCGATTATCGTTGATTTTCTTTTCTATAGAATTTACTTTTTTCTTTTAGAAAAAAATCACCTCTTAAGATAACGATATCTCTCGAGATGATTTTCATCAAACTGTATTTAAAAGCTACATTTAGCGTTTGAAAATCAAATCGAACAAATGCTTCTATAAAAGGAATAATAAAAAAGGAGCCCTCTTCTAACATAAGAGAGCTCCTTGTTCTATTATTCTCCCACTGTAAACATCGTCGCAAAAGAAGGTCTTGCAAATATACTCTTTTGCGGTTCACCGCTAGGCGGGGCAGGGCGTTTTTGATGTGCTCTTTCAAATGATTGTGATTGTTGCCATGCTTGGAATGATTCTTCATTTTCCCACATTGTCATAATGATGTATGTATCGTCTGTTAATGGGCGCAGTACACGAATGGCACGGAAGCCTGGTTCTTTTTCTATTAAACCGGCACGACTTTGGAAACGATGTTCAAAAACAGGACGTCCTTCTTCTGTAACAGCGATGTTATTGCAGACAATGAAGCCATCATTTCCTGTCATTTCTCCAACAGCATCTAGTACTTCATATAGATACTCCGCAGTTTCCTTTGTTACATTTTCTTTGTAATACATCGTTTTGTCTTCGCTTTTTCCAACGTAATTAGGCTTTTCTAAAGAAGTTTCATATGAAATTATTGCCTTCATCATTTTGCCCCCTTTGTTTTTCTTAATTGTCTAACTCCGCTTTTCGAGATGTCCAGCTTTAGCGCCTTCTTCCCATTCTAAGCAAGTCGTTGTCGCTTTTCTTTATTATAGCAAGAACTGTAAAAAACTTCGAAGGATTATACATAAAGGATATGTTTTTTCAAATAATAAACGTACCATCATTTGGAAGGAAGGATGAGGTATGAAGAATACAAAGAGGGTTCTCATTGGCTTTGTTTCCATTTTTATATTTGCGATTGTTCTCTATAAATTTATTGTATTTACCGGCAGTTATATGACGGATGAAAAGAGACTTGTATTCCATTCTTCATCAAAAATTGTGGATCAGCGTGGCAAAGAAATTACAAAGCTTTATTTGGAGAATCGGGAATTGGTACATATTGAAGATATTCCTTCATTTGTACAACAAGCTTTTTTAGCTGTTGAAGATGCGCGCTTTTATGACCATCATGGCATTGATTTTCCTTCTATTGTAAGAGCGCTTTATAAAGACGCCCTCGTTGGAGAGAAGGTAGAGGGCGGGAGTACGATTACTCAGCAACTTGTGAAAAATGTCTTTTTATCGAATGAAAAAACGTGGTTTCGTAAAATGAAGGAAGTTGCGATTTCGTTTCACTTGGAGAAAAAGTATACGAAGCAGCAGCTTTTGGAAATGTATTTAAATCATATTTATTTTGGACACGGAGCCTATGGCATTCAATCGGCTGCTAAATTTTACTTTAATAAGGAAGCGCGGCAATTGACGCTTGAGGAAGGAGCGATGCTCGCAGCTCTTCCGAAAGCGCCGAGCAACTACTCACCACTTTTGCATCCAGAAAAAAGTAAGGAGCGCCGTGATTTAATTTTATCGTTAATGCATAAGCAAGGATATTTATCAGCAGAAGAAACGGTGCGTTACCAAGGGAAAACAATTGCTCTTTATATGAATCAAAATGAACAAGAGCTTGCTTATATGCCGTACATCGATATGGTAATTGATGAGGCCGCTCGTACGTATGGGCTATCTCACCAAGAAGTATTGCGCGGCGGATATACGTTTGTTGTGGCGATGGATGATAAGATGCAAAAGACAGCATATGAACAATTGCAAAATGTCCGTAATTTTCCGATGCAAGACGATGATATGCAAGGTGCCGTTCTTTTTATGGATAGTAAGACAGGAGGGATAAGAGCGGCCATTGGCGGAAGGCATTATATTGCGCGCGGATTAAATCGGGTTTATGCAAAGCGGCAGCCGGGCTCTGTATTAAAGCCGCTTCTTGTGTATGCACCAGCACTTGAAACGAAAAAGTATACACCATATTCTTTATTATCAAATGAACGAGGTTCGTTTGATGGGTATGAACCGCGCAATTACAACGATCAGTATTCGAAGGAAGTAACGATGTATGATGCTCTTTTGCAATCGGCTAATGTTCCAGCTGTGTCTCTCCTGCATGAAATTGGGATAGAAGAAGGGAAGCAATATTTAGAAAAAGGAAATATTCACATTCCGGAACGTGGTCTTAGTACTGCACTTGGTGGTTTACAAGAAGGAGTGTCACCGTTCGAACTTGTGAAAATGTATCGTGCGTTCGTAGCGGATGGAAAAATTATTGAACCGCATGTAATTGAGAAAGTGCTGAATCGGCACGGAGAAGTAATTGGACAAGCAACCAATAAAGAAATTGAAGTTTTTTCGAAGCAAACGGCTTGGTACATGACAAGAATGCTTGAAGGTGTTGTCAAAGAAGGGACTGCACAAGATGGTGTGTATAAAGGAGCACTTGCTGGGAAAACAGGAACAACGTCGCTGCCAAGTCAAGAAGACGGGGCAAGAGATATTTGGTTTGTTGGGTATACACCGCATATCGTCGGAGCCGTTTGGATGGGATATGACCGCACGGATGACAAACATTATGTACGCGGGAGCAGTTCTTATCCAACAAAATTATTTAAGACCATTTTAGGAAAAGCAAATGTAAAAGCCGAGCATACCTTCGCGCAGCCGCGCGGCGTTGAAACCATTGGAGAGCCGATTCGCTTAAGTAAAGTAGACGGCTTAGAAGCGAAATTAACGTTTACTCCGCTTGGTTTGTTTACCGCAAAGTTAACATGGAATCAACTTCCTGATAAGAGAGTGCAATATCGTATTTATAAAATAGACAAAGGGAAAACGACTCATATCGATACAGTAACTGGAAAAGGGGAGTATGAAGTAAAGTTTATGAACGTTTTTAAAGAGCCGCGTTATTACGTTGTACCGTTTAATCCACAAACAAATCGAGAAGGAGAAAAAACAAAACAGGTGAAACCATAATTTCAGCTTGTGCTATAATGGGAATGTTCCGAAATAAGCATGGTATTGCCATATGTTTGTGTCAATTTCATGAACATCGCACATAATGTTGTACATTTTCTTTTTACTAATTGTATAGTAAAAAAGGTAAAATGAAACTTCTATTAATAGGAGGATTTCATGTTGATAGAAGGCCCTTATCAATTGGGTTTTTACGGGCAGTTATCCCACTTTTATGGTGAGGATTTTATTGCCCGTTCATACGGGATAAAAAGAATAGAATTTGGTAGCTGTATTAGAAAAAGGGGGACAAGAATTTGGTACGACAAATCAATGAAACATTTTTACAAGCATGTAGAGGAGAACGCACGGATTATGTACCAGCATGGTATATGCGCCAAGCAGGTCGTTCCCAGCCAGAATACAGAAAGATTAAAGAGAAGTATTCTTTGTTTGAAATTACACATCAGCCAGAGCTTTGTGCTTATGTAACGAAGCTGCCTGTTGATCAATATAATGTTGACGCTGCTATTTTATATAAAGATATTATGTCACCGCTTCCATCAATTGGTGTGGATGTAGAGATTAAATCTGGAATCGGTCCTGTGATTGACAACCCGATTCGTTCACTACAAGATGTCGAAAAATTAGGGGAAATTAACCCAGAAGAAGATGTTCCGTATGTACTTGATACGATTCGCCTATTAACAACGGAAATGCTTGATGTTCCGTTAATCGGATTTTCAGGAGCACCGTTTACGTTAGCGAGCTATATGATTGAAGGCGGTCCATCTCGTAATTATCATAAAACGAAAGCGTTTATGTATGCAGAGCCAAAAGCATGGTTTGCGCTAATGGATAAGCTTGCAGACATGACGATTACGTATTTAAAGGCGCAAGTTAATGCCGGCGCAAAAGCAATTCAAATTTTCGATTCTTGGGTTGGTACGGTAAGTGTGGCAGATTACCGCGTATTTATTAAACCAGCAATGGAGCGTATTTTTACAGAGCTTCGTACGATGAATGTACCAATGATAATGCACGGCGTTGGAGCGGGTCATTTAGCAAATGAATGGCATGATCTGCCGCTTGATGTTGTCGGTTTAGACTGGCGTTTGCCGATTGAAGAAGCGCGTGCACGCGGCATTCAAAAGGCTGTCCAAGGAAACTTAGACCCATCTATTTTACTTGCACCGTGGGATGTAATCGAAACGCATGTAAAAGCGATTTTAGACGAAGGGATGAAACAACCAGGTTACGTATTTAACTTAGGACATGGTGTTTTCCCAGAGGTGAATCCTGACACGTTAAAACAAATGACTGCATTCATACACGACTATTCAAGAGAACAGTTGGCGAAGTAAAGGAGAAGCCCATATGAAAAAGAAAATCGGTTTACTTGTGATGGCATATGGAACGCCGTATAAAGAAGAAGATATTGAACGCTATTATACACATATTCGTAGAGGAAGAAAGCCTAGTAGCGAAAGTTTAGAAGAATTAACAGAACGTTATCGTGCAATTGGCGGGATTTCACCTCTTGCGAAGATCACGCTTGAACAAGCGGAAAAATTAGAAGCACATTTAAATGAAATGCAAGATGACATAGAGTTTAAAATGTATCTCGGCTTAAAACATATTGAGCCGTTTATTGAAGATGCTGTGAAGAAGATGCACGAAGATGGAATTGAAGATGCAATTGCGCTCGTTCTTGCGCCGCACTATTCTACTTTCAGCGTAAAGTCTTATATCGGACGAGCACAAGAAGAAGCAGAGAAACTTGGCAGCTTGCAAATTCACGGTATCGATAGCTGGTATAAAGATCCGAAGTTTATTGATTATTGGGTAAATGAAGTGAAAGCGGTATATGAAACGATGGCAGCTGATGAGCGTGAAAAAGCTGTGCTTATCGTATCTGCACATAGTTTACCAGAGAAAATCATCGCAATGAATGATCCGTATCCGGAGCAATTAAGTGAAACAGCTGATTACATTGCGCGTGGTGCTGGCGTGAAAAACTATGCAGTAGGCTGGCAAAGTGCCGGTAATACGCCAGATCCATGGATTGGACCAGATGTACAGGATTTAACACGTGAGTTGCATGAAAAATACGGATACACATCCTTTATATATGCACCTGTCGGCTTTGTCGCTGATCATTTAGAAGTATTATATGATAATGACATGGAATGCAAAATTGTGACAGAAGAAATAGGGGCAAACTATTATCGTCCAGAAATGCCGAATGCAAAGGCTCCATTTATTTCTTGTTTAGCCGATGTTGTCATGAAAAAGTGGAGTGCAGTTTCATAAAGGGAGAAAGAAGGAAGCAGTCGTGAAAAAGAAGGTAGTCATTATAGGCGGCGGTATTTCCGGCTTAACAACAGCATATTACTTGCAAAAAGAAATTCGAGAACAAAATTTGCCGATTGATACGATGCTGATTGAAGCATCAGGAAGGCTTGGCGGCAAAATTAAAACTGTTAGAAAAGATGGATTTACAATTGAACGTGGCCCGGATTCGTTTTTAGAAAGAAAAGAGAGTGCAGCGAGGTTAGCTCGTGAATTACAACTTGGTGATCAACTTGTTAACAATGCGACAGGAAAATCGTTTGTACTTGTGAATAATCGATTGCACAGCATTCCAAGCGGTTCAATGATGGGAATTCCAACGCAGATTACACCATTTGTATTTTCAGGATTGTTTTCTCCAATCGGAAAGATCCGTGCAGGATTTGATTTTGTACTGCCTCGTTCGAAACCGGTATCAGATCAATCGCTTGGTCAATTTTTCCGTCGCCGCTTAGGAAATGAAGTGGTTGAAAATTTAATTGAGCCATTGTTATCAGGAATTTATGCCGGTGATATTGATCAAATGAGTTTAATGGCGACGTTCCCGCAGTTCTACCAAGTTGAACAAAAGTACCGCAGCATTTCACTTGGTATGCGGACATTAGCGCCGAAACAGCCAAAAGATGCAAAGGCAAAAACAAAAGGAATCTTTTTAACGTTAAAAACAGGTTTACAATCTATTGTTGATAGGATTGAAGAGCGACTAGAAGATGGAACAGTGATGAAAGGAACACGTGTTGAAAAGATTACAAAGATCGATGACCGCTATAGCATTACGCTTAGCAATGGAAAAGAAATAGAAGCAGATGCAGTTGTAATGGCCGCATCTCATAAATGCTTGCCATCGATGTTCTCTCAATATAAACAGTTCCACTTCTTCCGTAGCATTCCATCTACATCAGTGGCGAATGTTGCATTGGCATTCCCAAAAGAAGCGATTCAGCGCGATATCGAAGGCACGGGATTTCTTGTGTCACGCAATAGCGATTTTACAATTACAGCATGTACGTGGACACATAAAAAATGGCCGCATACAACGCCAGAAGGAAACGTACTCCTGCGCTGCTACGTTGGGCGTCCCGGCGATGAAGCAATTGTGGAACAAACAGACGAAGAAATGGTTCGCGTCGTATTAGAAGATCTGCAAAAGACAATGGATATATCAGCTGAGCCAGAATTTACAGTTGTGAGCCGCTGGAAAGAAGCGATGCCGCAATATACAGTCGGTCATAAAGAGCGCATGAAAACGTTAAAACAGTTCATGAACGAAGAATTACCTGGTATTTACTTAGCAGGAAGCTCTTATGGCGGTGCTGGATTACCAGATTGTATCGATCAAGGTGAAGCCGCGGTAAAATATGTATTGTCTTATTTAGAACAATCGAATTAAAAAGAATCGTAATAAGAGAAGAGGCTGACCAAAATAACATTTTTGGTTAGCCTCTTTTTTTATCGGTGCTTTTTCGATATAACAGCGCTTCGACAAGAAATATAGTCCCTTCGACAATGTTCAACATATAAATGGTCGCGTGGCTAGAAATTAATTTTTTGTAAATTTATTTAAATATAATGTTCTTTATAAGGAACTTTGCTATGATAGACATGCTAGGCAATAGGAAAAACATTTAGGGGGAGGATTTCTTTGAAAAAGCTAGCAGTTATCTTTTTTTCATTTCTATTTGTTGTACTAGTATCGGGCGTTTCAGCAAAGGCCGAACAGCAACAAGTGTTAACCGTTGATGAAGCGATTCAGTTGTTTCAGCAGCAAGGTAAAAAACCAGCAGTTGTAGAGGGGTATATTGTTGGATATACACAAAATCCAGGCAAATATACGAAGGACCCAGCAAAGTTTGGAGATTCGAACGTTGCAATTGCCGCTTCTCCAGATGAGGTGAACGCTGATAAAATTATGCCAGTTCAGCTACCGATTGGTGAACTTCGTAAAGCAGTGAATGTAAAAGATCATCCAGAAAATATGGGGAAAAAAGTGCGTCTAACTGGCACGCTAGATAGTTATTTTAGCAGCCCAGGACTAAAGTCTGTTACAAATTATGTGTTTCAAGATAAAGAAATGCAAAAAGTAAGCGATGTCATTGCTAGTCCAAATGGGGGCGAAGTCGAAAAAGGAACAGCAGTAACATTATCAACTGTAACAGAAGGCGCTACGATCTATTACACATTAGATGGGTCAAACCCAACACCGCAAAGTATTCGCTATAATGAACAAATTATACTGAATGAAAATAGTGTGATTAAAGCGGTTGCCGTGAAAGATGGACTTGAAAATTCCGCTATTACGACATTCTCGTTTACAATGATAAAAAATGAACCAGTTCGTATTCACGATATTCAAGGGAAATCTCATATTTCTCCTTACAAGGGGAAAGACGTGAAAGCTGTTACTGGTATTGTGACACAAGTAGATAAATCTGGATTTTATATACAAGATCCGCAGCCTGATGAAGATCCAGCTACATCAGAAGGGATCTATGTTTATAAAAAAGACAGCGGCGTGAAAGTAGGCGACTCTGTTTCTGTCGATGGACAAGTGGAAGAGTTTATCGGACAAGGATATGCAGACCGTTTTGATACAGACTTATCGATTACAGAAATTAAAGCAAAACTCGTTATCGTGAAAGAGAGTAATCAACCATTACCTAAATCAGTTGTATTAGGAGAAAATGGTGTGAAAATACCAGATGCAATTATTGATAATGATGGATTTGGCATTTTCGATCCAGCAGAAGATGCGATTGACTTTTATGAAAGTTTAGAAGGCATGCTCGTAACAGTACCGCAGCCAAAAGTTATTGGACCACAAAAGAATGGTAACTTATATGTTACGACTGCAAATGGTAGTCAAAAAGTAACGACAAAATTCGGAACGCCGCTACTGCAAGCTGACAATGCAAATCCAGAGCGTCTTTCTATTAAAGTAGCACGTAATTATGTCGCAAAAGCAGGGGATCAGCTCCTTGGAGATATAACAGGTATTGTTGGTTATGATTATGGAAACTATCGCATTTCACCAATTGGAGAGCTTCCAGCGCTGCAAGACGGTGGATTTAAACAACTTGGCGCAAATATTCAACCGCGTCTTGATAAACTAACAGTTGCAACATATAACATTGAGAACTTCTCAGCAAATAAAAAAGAAACGTCTGATGAGAAAGTAAGACGTCTTGCTTACGCTATTAAATACAATTTAAAAATGCCAGATATTATTGGTGTACAAGAGATGCAAGATAACAATGGGACAATGAATGATGGCACAACAGACGCAAAACTTAGTGCACAGCGTTTAATTGATGCAATTCAAGCAATTCGCGGACCAAAGTATGAGTATGTAGAAGTAGCGCCAGAAAATAATAAAGATGGCGGTGCACCAGGAGCGAATATTCGCGTTGGTTTCTTCTATAATCCATCTCGCGTGAAATTAGCACAAAAACCAGTTTTACTTGAGAAAAACGTTGTTCGAATTGGAGAAAACAATACATTATTTGACGACACACGTAAACCGTTAGCTGCTGAGTTTACGTTCCAAGGGCAAAATATCGTTGTAATTTCCAATCACTTAAACTCTAAATTAGGAGATGCATCGCCGTTTGGAAAAATCCAGCCGCTTGTATTAAAAAGTGAAACAAGACGCGTAGAGCTTGCGAAGGAAGTAAATGGCTTCGTAAAAGGCATTCAAGGACGACATGCAAACGCACCAGTTGTAGTAGTAGGTGATATGAACGACTTTGAATTCTCAAAACCAATGCAAGCATTAAAAGGCGACATTATGAAAGAAATGCTTGAAACAGTTCCACAAGAAAATCGTTACACATATATTCATGATGGAAACGCACAAGCATTAGATCATATTTTCGTAACGAATAACATCGCACCGCACACAATCGTTGATCCAGTTCATTTAAACTCAAATATTATGGACGAAAATGGCCGCATGAGCGATCATGATCCAGTGCTTGCGCAAATTGATTTGAAGAAAGCTTCGTAATAAGAAAAACTGTACCTGTATGAAATGGACAGTTTAATGTAAGACTTTAGAACTTAAAAGATGGTTTCGGTATTGACCGGAACCATCTTTTTTATATTTTCTCAGTTCTTTAGCTTAATTACTGGTCAAATCTCTTTACAATCCTCAAACCGAATATCATTGTGAAGAAAAGAACCGCTATCACGTAATACAAAACATATTCTACTCGAATCATCATATTTTTATTGGTTATAAATAAAGCAAATAGTATCACGGCACCAATTAAGTGAGACAGTCCAAAAATTTGAGCATACAATTTCAAACTCAACTTTTCAATTCGTTCATCCATCTCTGGTAATGGATATTCTTCCGATTCTGTATTCTTTTTCTTAAAAAATAGCTTTTTAAAAAGTTCGAATACTATTGAGAAAATTATTAACGCTAAAGCATACAAAAGGCTTGTTTCAAGACCGTCATCGAAATAAAAAAATACCGAACCTAATAACAAAAGCGTCATATAAGTTGCTACTCGTTCAATAGGTTTATTTTTCACTTTTGTTCCTCCCCAGTCTTTTCTAATTGAAATAAATCTTCTACTTTGCAAATAAAAAACTCACATAATTTTAGGGCCGATTCTAAGCTGGGATTGTATTTGTTCTTCTCGATGGCGATGAGGGATTGCCTGGTAATGAAGAGGAAGATAATGTACTTAATAAATTTTATAATTTAAATAAAGAAAAGAATCCCTTTAAATGATCTAAAAGAATTCTTTTTTTGTATATTTGATATAATCAATATTGATAACTAGCTTGTCAAAACAGAAATTTCACTTTACCTATAGTATCAGCCCCACCTACGCTAGATACCTTGATAGCCACACGTGCCATCCAACCCATTATCATTATAATAGAAAGCGCTTACAATGTAAACGTTTTCCTCTTAGAAAACATTATTTTTTTATGCAATTAAACTTTGTTTTAAACAGTACAACTTTCTTTCAAAATCACAATTAGCGGTTTTATGTGTAATTGCAGCGTTATTTGCATTCATATGGATGATGCAAAATTTTGTTCACAACCCAGTGTCGAAAAAAAGGGAAGTATTTCTTATTCGGCGTACCACCCACATTTTAACGAAAATATACGCTAAGACAGTTTTAGGAAGCAAAACTTAATTTTTTATACGCTAAAGATATGCAGGATTTCATGCAATTTGCGAGAACAGTTTGAACTGTCAAATGCTGTTGTGACAGGTATGTATGAAATCCTGCATACGGCGGAGGGAACAGAAGGCAGGTAAGCTCTTGTTATGAATGGACTTCTGGAATTTGGTCACTACTGGTAATGTTTCGTTATGTCAATCCCACATGAATATGATATTCACCGCTTTTGAGATAAGATTTTATGAAATCTATAATGAAATAAGATGATATGAGAGGAGGAGAATATTCTGTTTAAATGGTTTTGGAAGAAAAAGAGAAATGGTGAGATTACAGAAAAATTTAACCAATACATAGAAATACCAAAGAGTGAAATAAATGAAGACCTAAAACAAAAGATTATGTAATTGGAAAAGATTAGCGAAAAAAATTGTAATAAATATCAAGAAGTGTATAAAGAAGCTTTTTAAAAAAATGGAAAAGAAAACTTAAGATTGTGGATTACAAGAGATATAGATGGTGACTACTTAGAATCCATTACTTCTAATGAATGTTTAGATGATGAATATAGATCAGAAATTGGATTTGATTATGATGGACCAAAAACATGGGAGGTCTGTACGATCCATCTCTGGTACTATTATAAAGGGTATTTCAAAAATAGTGGTGTAGGAACATTTTATAATGGAACTATTGAACAATTAGAAAAAGAAATTGTAAAAACACTGGAACATTTACTCAATGAGTAAGAACTTCCAATAACGCTGATTATATAAATATATAAAAGGAACCATGGTTTTGCACTATCATAAAGCAAAAAATACGTTATCCCTTTCTATGATTCTACAAAAAAATAAACTAAATTCTCATTAATATAGAAAGAAAAATTTCGTTTTGGGTGTATTTCAAAACATCAGGTTGATCGACATGGAATCCCGCGAACAAAACGACATAAAACACATAGTAAAACATTTATGCAAATTACAAATAGACTATAGTAAAAAAGAGAAGGCGTTGGCCTTCTCTTTTTCATAGTATTAAAGTTTATCAGTTACAGAGTTATTATCTAACAGGTACAAACTTCCACGAACTAGGCTTCTGCGTTTTGCCACCTAGTACGATCCAACTTTTCGCTGCATCTATATTTTCATAATTTAATGGATAACCATCTGTAAAAATATTATATTCTGCAGGGTTATTCGGGTTAATTTGAATTTTAAAGTCAGCTAAACTATCAGATTTTTGCGCAAGATGAACCCAACTAGAATAATTGGACCAATTTAAATATTGATATTGGTCATAATTGGAGTGCTTCATGCGAAGATATACGCTCTCACCATGGTGCAATTTTGCATCATTATCTTTGTAAAATACAAATTCGATAGGTGTACCAGATAATGTATTGTTGTTTTTATTCGCAAGTAACACATAATCGTAACGATTTGCTAAATACCATTCAAATGTTAGACCTTGATTAGGAGATTCACTTGGTACGATATAATAATTTTTCCCTGCCTCTAAGACATTTCCTTCAATATCATAGATTAATGCAGTTTCTATACTTGGAGCACTCTCGTTTTTCGCAAAAGTTTTAAACCAGAAATTTAAGAAACCTGCTGTATTACGCTGTGCTTCTCCTAAGCTTCGCTGCACGGCCGGAGTTACTATCTCTTGCCACAATTGCGCTTTACTACTATTGTAATACTCAAATGTTTTATCGTTTGCAATATTTTGGATTTCAGGTTTAGCTACCTTAGCTGCATAATCAATCCATTCTTCAGGTGTCGTTAGAGAAGTGTTATAATTTCCACCAGAATGAACTGCAAATTGATCTTGAATGGTTGTGACATAGTTTTCGAAGTAGCTATGATATTTTATAGCTCTTGTATCAATTGCAGTGAAATTCGCTGCATGCATAGGTTGGGTAGCATCTGTAAAGTAGTGCGTCGCTACTCCTAAATAATAGAAAGCTTTTTCATAGTCTTTATTTTTGAAATACTCACCAGATTCATAAAAGTATTTCTTTCCTTGTGTCAGAGCTGTTGGGTCTGTTTCGCCTCGATAATTTTTGTGTGTATCAGGATCGTAAAAGTGTGATTTCCATCCACCTTTGAAAATACCGCCGATTCCTAACCCACCATCGTTAAATTCAGAATTATAATCAGCATCATATAATCCTTTCGAAAATAAATCTTTATATTGCGGGAAATTTAAGAAGTCCACAGCTTGCTTATTAGTTTCAACATTCGATTCTGTTTTCATAATTTCAATGGCTTGTCTTGCGATCCATAAATGTGTACTTTTATCAGTATGATACGGAGCTTCTGCAGACCATTTTTCAGCTATGGGATCATTCTCATTTAAGTCAATTTGATCAATATGTGCATAGCTATTTTGAGGGAATGCGCCTAAAATAGTTAAAGTCATTCCAGCTATACATAGTGTAGGGATAATTTTTTTCATTTTGTCTTCCTTTCAAAGTGCAATGTTATAATAATTATTATATATAAGGCATTAATAATTTCAATATTTAAATGTATGATTTCTCTTGTTTTTTCCTTCATTGTTCCTTTTTTGTTACAATGTAATAGAAAATAAAACTTGAAAACGTTGGGAAGTTATGGTAATATCAAAAACGTACTATATGACCATTGTGTTCAAACGGTCAATTTTAGGAGGTGAAAACGTGGCAATAGATCGAAAGCGAGCAATTATTGAAGCAGCAACAAAATCTTTTTCTGCATTTGGGTATAAAGCAACAACGATGGATCAAGTTGCAAAGCTTGCCAATGTTGGAAAAGGAACAATTTATACGTTTTTCAAAAATAAAGAAGAACTATTTGGTGAAATTATCTCTAATTTAATTACAGAAATGAAACAAGCCGCAGAAACAACAATTGATCCAAACATATCATTTTTTGAAAACGTACACCGTGCATTATGCAGCATTTTAGAATTTCGAAAAGAACATCAACTTATGATTAAGCTCATTCAAGAAGAACGAGATATGGGAACAAAAGAAGTGCAAGATGTTATGCAACAATTGGATTCAGCAATTATTACATTTATTAAATCGCATCTTGAAACAGCCATTGCAAAAGGCGAAGTTACGGCATGTGACCCAGAAATTACAGCATTTATTATGGTTCGTTTATATATATCACTTATTTTTGACTGGGAAAAAAATCATGAACCGTTAGAAAAGGAGCATATTGCTGAACTTTTTGAATTATATTTATTAAAGGGATTGTCAAAATGAGATAATCCTCTTATTATTATAAAAAATGACCAAATGAATGATTCGGTCATAAGTTAACTAAGGGGGAAGGATAAGAAAAAAGAAACACATACGAGGGGATAATTTAGTCGTTATTTTCTTCTTTTTTTTACAAAAAATGACCGAATGAGAGAAATGGTCAATAATTCAAAGGGAGGGATAAACAATGCGAGGATTGAAACTGCTTGGAGAAGAGTTTGCTACGATTATAAAAAGCAAAAAAATCTTAATTCCAATAATTGCAGTCTTATTTATTCCAGTATTGTATGCTGGTATGTTCTTAGGTGCATTTTGGGATCCATATGAAAGATTAGACGATTTACCAGTTGCAGTTGTAAACCTTGATGAAGGAGCATTGTATAACGGGAAATCGATTGAAGCCGGTAAAGAACTTGTCGATAAGTTGAAAGATAAAAAAGGCTTCAAATGGGAGTTTGTCAGCGAGAAAACAGCTAAACAAGGAATGGACGATCGGAAATACTACATGACGGTCCGCATCCCAAGTAACTTCTCGAAAAATACAACAACACTGCTCGATGCAAACCCTAAAAAATCAAACCTAGAATACATTCCAAACGAAAGCTTAAACTTCTTATCCTCACAAATCGGTGGATCAGCCATTGAAAAAATTAAAAGCGAAGTATCAGCTACAGTAACAAAAACATATGCTGAGACAATGTTTAATTCATTAAAAGATGTGTCGAAAGGCTTTGCGGATGGTAGTGAGGGTGCTGGTAAGCTTCGTGATGGTACTGGTGAATTGAAAGACGGCTCACAGCGAATCACAGATGGCTTAGGAGAGTTTTCTGGGAAATCCAATGGTGGATTGGATAAGTTAGCAACTGGTTCTAACCAAATTACGAATGGTTTAGGCGAGTTAAATAGTAAAGTAAGTGTAATGCCAGGTGGAGTGAATCAGTTATTAGGTGGCTCACAAAAAATCACAGCGGGCTTAGGCGAGTTAAATAGTAAAGTAAGTGGCATGCCAGGTGGAGTGAATCAGTTATTAGGTGGTTCACAGCAAATCACAAATGGCTTAGGTGAATTAAATAGTAAAGTAAGCGGCATGCCAGATGGGGTGAATCAGTTATTAGGTGGTTCACAACAAATTACAAATGGTTTAGGTGAGCTAAATAGTAAAGTAAGTGTAATGCCAGATGGAGTGAAACAGTTATTAGATGGTTCGAAACAAATAACAGGTGGTTTAAAAGAGTTAATTAATCCACAAGGAGAATTACAATCAAACTTAGGGCAGTTATTGGGTGGCTCACAAGAAATTACAAATGGATTAAATCAGTTCAATGATCCACAGGGCGAATATCAATCTGGATTAAAAGAAGCTCAAAAAGGTGCGCAAGGTATAAGCTCAGGAGCTTCTGGACTTTCACAAGGGGTATCCGAATGGAAGAAGCAAGCAGATAAATTGAAAGGTTTTGCGAATAACACAGCAGGCGATGCTAAGAATGTCTCAGATAATTTAGGGGATTTAAATGAAAAGATTAAAGCTTTACCAGAAGAGTATAGAAAACAGTTACAGCCTGCTATCCAAGAGGCAATGGCCAATAGTCAAAAAGTTTCACAAGAAACAGCTGGGGTTGCACAAGGCGTACAAGGGCTAGTTGGAGAAAACGGCGCTGGAAAAATTGAAGCTGGAGCAAAAGAGCTTGCAACAGGAACTGGTAAGTTAAATGACGGAATAGATCAGTTGTCAAAAGGATCAATAGATGGTGTAAGTCGATTGGCAGCTGGATCAAGCCTAGTAACAGGCGGACTAGGTCAATTAGTAGACTCAAAAGAAAAATTCCAAATTGGTTTAAACAAATTGGCAGCTGGATCAAGCCTAGTAACAGGCGGTTTAAATGAATTAGCAAGTCAATCTGGTCAACTAACAAGCGGAGTAAATGCATTATATGCAGGCTCCGGAAAAATAACAGGCGGTTTAAATGAATTAGCAAGCAATGCCGGCCCACTAGCAAACGGAGTAAATGCATTATATGCAGGCTCCGGAAAAATAACGGGTGGTTTAAATACCTTAGCAGGTAGTGCGGGCCCATTAGCAAACGGAGTAAATGCATTATATGCAGGCTCAGGACAAATCACAGGCGGTTTAAACACTTTAGCAGGTAGTGCGGGCCCATTAGCAAGTGGGGTAAATGCATTATATGCAGGTTCAGGACAAATCACAGGCGGCCTAGGCCAATACGTAGATCCAAAAGGAGAATTCCGAAGCGGTTTAGTTCGTTTACAAGATGGTTCAGGTCAAATCACAGACGGCCTCGGCAAAGCAAACGACGGCTCAAAAGAACTAGCAACAAAACTTGGCGAAGGTGCTGAGAAAACAAGTGAAACAAAAGGTGACGAGAAAAAATATGACATGTTCGCAAGTCCAGTGAATGTGAAAACTGAGAAAATGGCGGAAGTTCCAAACTACGGAACAGGCTTTACACCGTACTTCTTATCTCTTGGTTTATTCGTTGGGGCACTGTTATTATCTATCGTGTTCCCGTTACGCGAAACAGTTGGTATACCGAAATCAGGATTTAGCTGGTTTATAAGTAAGTTTGGTGTGCTATTTGCAGTTGGTGTAATTCAAGCACTTGTGGCAGACGCAGTATTACTGTCCTCTTGGTTAGGTGTTCATGTACAAAGTGTTCCGTATTTCATATTGTTTAGTATTATTACAAGCTTATCATTTATCGCGTTAGTTCAATTTTTAGTAACGACTTTCGGCGATGCAGGACGTTTTATTGCGATCTTGACATTGATTTTACAGTTAACAACAAGTGCTGGTACATTCCCACTTGAGTTAATTCCGAAAGGGCTGCAAATGTTTAACGCATGGTTCCCGATGACATATTCTGTATCAGGACTTAAAGCAGTTGTTTCAAGCGGAGACTTCGGCTTTATGTGGCAAAACACAGGTATTTTAATGATCTTTATTGTTCTGTTATCACTTGGAACAATTGGTACATTAACTTGGATGCATAAGCGTCAATATGGAAAGTTTACGGAAACGGAATAAACGAGAGAAGGCCTAAAGGTTTAACCTTTAGGCTTTTTTTATACAGATTCTTTTGAAAATGCAAGCTCGTAAAGACTGTAAAAAAATGAATAGCTATATACAAATACCTTATCATTGCATATATAGCCCATATATCAAACTGGTTTAAAGAATACATAAAATGGTCATATTCGTTACCTGTTCGATTAATTGAATTAAGTAAAGAAACAACTGGAATTGAAACAATAAAGATTAAATTCAAGATATTCAATTTCGTTTTGAGTTTATCTTCTTTAAATTGATAACAATTTAAAATACCCGTGACTAAAAAGATGAATAAAACACTATAATATATTCTCCAAAAAAATGCAGGCATAGCTTCTACATCAGTTCCAGCAATCATAAAATTCCTCCTCCTAATTATCAATGGAATTCGCCGTTAGTCTAATAGTGCTACAGAATATATAACTATCGTATGAGATTACTTTTTATGGTTATTCTAAAATAGAGAACCTAAAGGGGAAGCCCTTTAGGTTCTCTGTTATATTACGCTACTTTTTTCTTTTTCCGAAAACGGTGTACACCATAACTTACAAGGATAATTGTAAAAATGAGCCAAGCAAATGGTGCATATTTTTCAGCGAGTGTTTTCATTTTCATATTTTTTGTGATTTCTTCTTTTGTTTTTCCTACTATAATTTCAGAACCACTATACCCTTCTAGTTTGTTTCCTTTTTTAACACCAAAAATGAAAGCTTCTGTGTTATTTTCGATCCCGTGATAGCGATAACCTTTACTACGTATCGTTAATTGTGTATCGTCTTTTTTTAATGTGTATTCCTCAGTCGTCGTAACGTCTTTTGAAGAAAGTGGAATTGGCTCGATTGCCAACCGAACTTCTTTTTCGTTTAGAGTAGGTAGTGACTCACCATTTACAGAAAGGTGCGCAGGAATATGTTTTTCTGTATCTGTAGTTTTCCAACTTGCTTTTTTTCTTCGATATGACTTTTTTTCGAGTAAGGCAAATTCTTTATTTACCAATGTTTCATCTTTTACTGGTTGTTCGGCCGTTATGTTCCCTTTTAATAGGATTACACCGTCTTTCGCTGTTTGAAAAGAGGTTACTTCTTTTGTTTCTTTTAGCTTGTTTACAGCGTCGTTATAATGTTCCTTTCCAAAAAGCGAAGTGATTGTTTGTACAGTTAGGACGATGTATAAGATTACTAGTACGATGATGCCCTTTTTCACGATTGTTCCCCCTGAATAGTAATGTGAATGTTCACTATAACTAGTATTTTACAGAAAAACATATATTAGGAACAATTCCTTATTATTACATTAACCTTACAAAAATGTAAGGTTGGTTTTTTGTTTTATGAGAATACAATTACTTTTGATTTTCAAAGTATATAAATACATAATGATGGAGAACAGGTATTTACCAGTCGCATTTTCCCAAGAACCGACAGCAAAGAAATTTATTTTTTTGCGGGAGAAGGAAATGTATTCGTACAAGCAACGAAATGGGATTATAAATAAGGAGGAGCTGGAATATATGAAGAACTTATACGCAATCGGGGAAGTTTTAATTGATTTCATTCCTATTCAAAAAGGAAAATCGTTAAAAGATGTAGTGGAATTTCAACGCGTTCCTGGAGGGGCGCCTGCGAATGTAGCAGCCGCAGTTGCAAAGTACGGAGGAAAGTCCTATATGCTTACAAAGCTCGGCACTGATGCATTTGGAGATTTCCTTTTAGAACAATTGCAAGAAGTAGGTGTAAATACAGACAAGGTTACAAGAACGAACGAAGCCAATACAGGCCTTGCTTTCGTTTCATTACGTGAAGATGGTGAACGTGATTTTTCTTTTTATCGTAATCCCTCTGCAGATTTGTTGTTTCATGAAAATGAAATAGATGAAAGTTGGTTTGAAAAAGGTGATATTCTTCATTTTTGTTCTGTCGATTTAGTAGAAAGCCCGATGAAATATGCGCATGTGAAGGCGATTCGCTCTGTGAAAGAAAATAGAGGGATTATCAGCTTTGATCCTAACGTACGTCTACCACTTTGGAAATATGCGGAAGAGTGTAGAAAAACGATTTTGGAATTTATTCCGCTTGCACATATCGTTAAAATTTCAGATGAAGAGCTAGAGTTTATTACAGGCATTTCTGATCAAAAAGAGGCGATTGCGTCCTTGTTTGTAGGGGATGTACAAGTTGTCGTGTATACAAAAGGGGCGCAAGGTGCGGAACTATATATGAAGGATAAACAGTATCAATCAACTGGATATCGTGTTGTAGTGCAGGACACAACAGGTGCAGGCGACGCATTTATTGGTGGTTTCTTGTATAAATTGTTAGAGAAAAACGTGAGTCAACAAAATATAGAAGAAGTGCTTCATATGAATTGGCAGGAGATATTAACATTTGCGAATGCAAGCGGTGCCCTTACGACGACAGGAAAAGGGGCAATATCTTCTATTCCTGTAAAAGAAGATATATATAAGTTGATTGAAGGGTGACATATTTATATACAAGTATGATGGGGAGACGAGAGCAGCTGACCGCGCATAGAAACGGTTAGGGACTTTTCCTACCACATGCAATGTTTAAAATAAATAGAAGGAAGAAACAATCGTCAGTAAATACGATTGTTTCTTCTTTTTTTATTTATGCAACCTTACAGAAGTGTAATCTTTATGTAAGGTTATAAGATAGTTGATTCATTGTTTCAATGTAATAATAAGAATATAAGAATTGATAATAAATTTGAAGAGAGAGAGTGTGCTAACAATGATTGTAACAACAACTTCTGCTATTCAAGGAAAAGAAATTATTGAGTATATTGATATCGTAAACGGTGAAGCAATTATGGGGGCAAATATTGTACGCGATTTATTTGCTTCTGTGCGTGACGTTGTCGGTGGCCGTGCTGGCGCATATGAAAGTAAGTTAAAAGAAGCACGTGATATTGCGATGGAAGAAATGAAAAGTCTTGCGAAGCAAAAAGGTGCAAATGCAATTGTTGGTATCGATGTAGACTACGAGGTTGTTCGTGATGGAATGCTAATGGTTGCTGTAAGTGGCACAGCTGTACGTGTGTAAATATATATTACTAAAAATCAAATAAAGGGCAGTACTAAAAAATCGGAATATATACGTTAATGAAAATGTGTTTTCTGCATGTTAGTAGGACCCCAGAATGAGGGAGAAAATATTGAAAAAGCGAAATATTTTTATTGGAGCTGCAATGAGCGGTATGCTTTTATTATCAGCATGTGGTAATTCGGAAAATATTGCTACATCAAAATCAGGAAATTTAACAAAAGAAGAGTTTAATAAAGAATTAAAAGAAAAAGCTGGAAAAACTATTTTACAGCAAGCAATGTTGGAGAAAATTTTACTTGATAAATATAAGGTTTCGGATGATGAAGCAAAGAAAAAAGTTGAAGAAGTAAAAAAACAAATGGGCGACAAATTTAACGCTTATTTAACACAAATGGGTGTTAAAAATGAAAAAGAGCTTAAAGATAAAATGAAAGTACAACTAGCTTTTGAAAAAGGTATTAAATCATCTGTTACAGAAAAAGAGATAAAGGATTATTATAAGCCAAAACTGAAAGCTAGTCATATTCTAGTGAAAGATGAAAAAACAGCAAAAGAAATCACAGAAAAATTGAATAATGGAGAAGATTTTGCGGCGCTAGCAAAACAATATTCGGAAGATCCTGGTTCAAAAGAAAAAGGTGGAGAATTACCAGAGTTTGGTCCAGGTCAACTGGATCCAAAATTTGAGGAAGCTGCTTATAAATTAGAAACGGGGCAGGTAAGTGATCCAGTAAAATCATCTGTTGGTTATCACATTATTAAATTAACAGAGAAAAAAGAATTGAAACCTTTTGATCAGGAAAAAGAAAATATTCGTAAAGAGTTAGAAAATAGACGTTTAAAAGATCAACAATGGCAACAACAATTTTATAAAGACTTATTGAAACAAGCAGATATAAAAGTAACGGATGATGATTTAAAGGATACATTTAAAGGTTTTTAGAAATCATGGACAGTAACGAAGGAAAATGAATAACTTTTAACGATATACAAATGAAAAAGCGGATGCAGGTTATGTTGTATTCTGCATAGCAGCAACTTATATGTCGAAGAGCTAAAATGTATATATGGGTCATCTTTCTGTACAGATCATGTGGAAAGATGACCCGTTTTACGTTTAAGCTTAATGTCTCTCTATAATGATACTTTTCTTGATTTTTTATATTTGCAATATCAATATAGTAATTTCTTGCTAAGGTATGTTGCAGTTTCCAATTATATACTATATAATTCTAATTAAGAAAACGTTTTCATTCAAAAGGGGGAGGATTTCGTGTCGACGATCGAGGACGTAGCGAAATTAGCGGGGTTATCAAGAACAACGGTTTCTCGGGTGATTAATAATCATCCGTATGTATCAGATGAAAAGAAAAAGAGAGTACAATTAGCGATGAAGCATCTTGGATTTGTTCCGAATTCTGCGGCGAGAAGACTGCGCAAGCAAAAGACGGAAACTATTGCAGTGTTGGTTCCGCGCATCACAAATCCTTTTTTCAGTAAATTTATTGAGGCGATTGAAATTGTAGCTTCAGATCATAAATATAAACTGATTATTTGTCAAACAAGATATTTACCAGAAAAAGAGATGGAGTACTTACAGCTACTATCTACGAAACAAGTAGATGGAATTATTTTATGTTCACTTGAAAATGCTTGGGAAGATGTTGAGCCGTATTTACAGCATGGACCGATTGTTTTATGCAATGAATATATTGATGAAGCGAATATTCCAACTGTAAACTTTGATCATGCACAGGGAGCATACATAGCGGCGAAGCATGTATTAGATCAAGGATATCGTCATCTTATTTTTTGCCGTGGCAGAGAGTCAAAGGTAATTAACCAACAGAGAAAAATGGGCTTTTTGCGTGCTGTAACAGAAGCGAGCAAACAAGTGGAGTCAATTGATTTTGTTGAAAGCGCTTACTCCATTGAGGATGGAAAAAATATATTTTATGAGTTTTTGCAAGACAAAAAAAATCCTACCGCTATTTTGGCAGGGGGGGATGAAGTCGCAGCAGGAATCATCGCAGAAGCAAGCAAACAAGGCTGGAGCATTCCAGATGATTTAGCTGTAGTTGGTTTTAATAATCAGTTCTTATCACAAATTACAGACTCAGGTATTACAACAATTGATCAGCCAATTGATGAAATGGCGCGTAAAGTTGTGGAACTGATGATGGATAAAATTCATACGAAAAATTATCGAAATAAAGAAGTGTACGAGTTTGAACTGGAGCTCTTGGTGAAAGGTTCAACGGTGAAAAGTACAATGATGCTAGCCTAGTAGATGATATCTGCTAGGTTTTTTTATGTTTACAATCTATTATTCTTCGTGCGTACAATCTTCACATTTATTGTGGTAAGCCTCGTGCTGCTCATCAATTTCTCTTCCGCAATGGGCACAAGTTTTTGCCGGTAAATTTCTAAAAAACTCCATCGGTTGATCTAACATGTAAATCCCTCCATTTCCATTTCTTACTAACATTGTATTAGTACAAATAACGAAAGTCAACAACTGTTTTATAACAAAATTGAAAATAATGAAAATGTGTAGAAAATCCATTATAGTTAAGAATGTATAAGAAAAAGTGAAACAGAAAGGATGAACGCATATGAAAATGACGGTTGTCGGCTTTTGGGGCGGTTTTCCAGAGGTAGGAGAAGCAACGTCTGGATATTTATTTGAACATGATGGCTTTCGTTTACTTGTCGACTGTGGCAGCGGTGTACTAGCACAGCTTCAAAAATACATAACTCCTTCTGATATAGATGCTGTTCTGTTATCGCATTATCATCACGATCATGTTGCTGATATTGGGGTACTTCAGTATGCACGTTTAATTGCAAGCTTGATAAATGGTGGATTACCAGAACTGCCGATTTATGGACATACCTTTGATGAAAAGGGATTTGCTTCGTTAACACATATACCGTATACAAAAGGGGTTCCTTACAACCCAGCGGACACATTAGAAATTGGTCCATTCTCCATTTCCTTCTTACAAACAGTGCATCCTGTTATATGTTTTGCAATGCGTATTACAGCAGGTGGGAAAACTGTTGTATATACAGCAGATTCTAGTTACATGCCAAAGTTTGTTTCATTTGCGCAAAATGCAGATGTATTGATTTGTGAATGTAATATGTATGCGCATCAAGATGGATCAAAAGCTGGGCATATGAATAGTACAGAAGCAGGCGAAATTGCAAAACAGGCAAATGTAGGAGAACTACTTTTAACTCACTTGCCGCATGCTGGCGAGTTATCCGATTTAGTAACGGAAGCAAAACAAATTTTTAACGGCCGCATCGCACTTGCACATAGCGGTTACGTTTGGGAATCTTGAGGTGAAACGATGTTATTTATTGATAATAAAGGAATTACAGATCCAACAATTAACTTAGCGATTGAAGAATATTGTGTGAAAAACTTAGATATTAATGAAACATATTTACTGTTTTACATTAATAAACCATCTATTATTATCGGGAAGAATCAAAACACAGTGGAAGAAATTAATGCGGATTATGTACGTGAAAAAGGAATCCAAGTTGTAAGACGTCTTTCTGGCGGCGGCGCTGTGTATCATGATTTAGGAAACTTAAACTTTAGCTTTATCACGAAAGATGACGGAGATAGTTTTCATAACTTTAAGAAGTTTACAGAGCCGGTGACAGTCGCACTTGGAAAATTGGGAATTAACGCCGAACTAAGCGGCCGTAATGATATTTTAGCAGAAGGAAGAAAAATTTCTGGTAATGCTCAATTTTCGACTAAAGGGCGGATGTTTAGTCACGGTACGTTACTATTTGATTCCGAAATTGACCATGTTGTTTCGGCGTTAAATGTAAAGCTGGATAAAATTCAATCAAAAGGTATTAAATCGATTCGTAGCCGCGTTGCAAATATTGCGGAATTTTTAAGTGAAATAATTACAATTGACGAATTTAAACAGCTACTTTTAGAAAATATTTTTGAAGGAGAAAATGAAATTCCAACATACGAATTAACGGAAAAAGATTGGGAAGAAATTTATAAAATCTCAGAAGAACGTTATCGAAATTGGGATTGGAACTACGGGAAATCTCCAAAATTTAACTTACAGCAATCACACCGTTTCCCAGTTGGACAAGTAGATGTTCGGTTAGAAGTACAAAAAGGCGTAGTCTCAGAATGCAAGATTTACGGGGACTTTTTCGGTGCTCTCGATGTACGTGATATCGAAGAGCGCTTAAGTGGTACGGTATTTGATAAAGAAGCATTTGCAGAAGTGTTAACTGATGTAGAAGTGCCGCGTTATTTTGGCAATATAACAAAAAAAGATTTCTTATCGTTATTCTTTTAGTTGCATGAAAAACAACCATATCTTACATGTGGTTGTTTTTTATATATGTTTTATAAAATGTAACTTGCACCAATAATTTTCTTTTAATATAATGTATTTAGAATTTTTATAATTTTATAAAAGGTGGGGGTTTTTGTGAATCTCGTTCAAAGATTAGCCGAAACGGTGAAAAAGAAAGGGGACAAGCCGGCTTACATTTTTCAGGATCAGTCGGTATCTTATGACCAATTTAATGGATTAGTCACAAAGTTTTCAAGTAGTTTAGCAAAAATGGGCATTGGAAAAGGGGACAATGTTGCGTTAATTGTCGGGAATTCGCCGCACTTTTTGATCGGTTTATACGGCGCGATGCGTGCCGGAGCAACAGTTATTCCAGTCAATCCGATTTATACACCAGATGAACTATATTACATTTTACAAAATGGAGACGTTAAAGCAATCATCACACTAGACATCCTTCTACCAGTTATGCAATCACTTACATCTAGACTTCCTTCTATCGAAAATATCATCATTTGTGAAACCACAGCAGATTCAACCTATGAAGAAACCGAAAATTTGAAAACGTTTACGACGTTAGTAGCGAGAGGGGACATCGCTTTTCAAGGTCCAGAAATACAAGAAGAAGACATTGCCGTTATTTTATATACATCAGGAACGACAGGAAAGCCAAAAGGGGCGATGTTAACGCACAAAAATTTATATAGTAATGCAAGCGATGTTGCTTCGTATTTACAATACTCAGAGCATGACCGTGTTATTGCGGCGCTGCCGATGTTCCATGTCTTTTGTTTAACAGTTGCAGTCAATGCACCAATTGTAAACGGCGCTACGATTTTAATGTTGCCGAAGTTTAGTCCGAAAGAAGTATTTCGCATTTGTCGTACATATGAGGCTACAATATTTGCCGGTGTACCGACAATGTATAATTATTTATATTTATATGAAGAAGCAAGTGCTGAGGATGTTCATACACTCCGTTTCTGTATTTCTGGCGGTGCGTCTATGCCTGTTGCTCTTCTTAAAAACTTTGAAAAACGATTCGACGTGATTGTCTCAGAAGGGTATGGCTTATCAGAAGCATCACCTGTAACATGTTTTAATCCAATTGATCGTCCGCGTAAACCAGGTTCAATCGGAACGAACGTTCAAAATGTGGAAAATAAAGTTGTCAATGAAATGGGTGAGGAAGTACCAGTTGGTGAAGTAGGAGAATTAATCGTTCAAGGTCCGAATGTAATGAAAGGCTATTATAAAGCGCCAGAAGATACAGCAGCAACACTTAGGGGTGGCTGGCTTTACACAGGTGACTTAGCAAAAATGGATGAAGAAGGTTATTTTTACATTGTAGACCGTAAAAAAGACATCGTCCTTGTTGGCGGTTATAACGTGTATCCGCGCGAAGTAGAAGAAGTGTTATATATGCATGAAGCGATTGCGGAAGTAGTTGTAATCGGCGTTCCAGATGAAAATTTAGGCGAAGCGGTGAAAGCATATGTCGTGCCGAAAACACCAAATGTGACAGTGGAAGAACTGATGGCGTACTGCGCGCTTCACATGGCGAAATATAAAATACCAAGCAGCATTGAGTTTTTAGAAGAACTTCCGAAAAATACGACAGGAAAGATTTTGCGGAGAGCATTGAAAGAGAAGGCAATGCAAGTATAGAAGAGGATATGGAGATAATTTATCCAGTAGATGGTCATTTCACCATATGATGGTCAAATTACACTCGAGATTAAAAATCCTTAAAAATAAAGAAGAGCACATATTAGTCAGTTATAATATGTGCTCTTCTTTTATTCAATGAAAGCGCCAGATTGATCCGGGAGGTATTTAGCAGGTAGTCTTTTCTGATGAAAGTGTATTCCAAATTCCGGATGAGAATGAAAAGTGGGCTAAATTAGCTAGTTTTGTCAGAGCTTCGTATTCATTTTCACTCACTTTGGAGGCCAATATAAAATGGCGACCACAATCGGGGATGGGGTTGTAGATGCTTTCCTAAATGTCTTCGGAACTAAAAATCTGAAGGTTGCAGACCTTTCGATTGCACCGATTTTACCAGACGGCAATAAGTCAATACCAGCCCAAATGATAGGGTTGGATGCAGTACGATTTATTCGTGAGGATACTTGCCCATATGTGGTGGACGATGATAGATTGGAAGATTTTGAAGGTGAAGATGATGAATGACAGGGGGAAGATATAGAAAACAGGGCCTCTCTGTTTTGGAAAAAACAACCTCTTTTTATTGATATAAAACCGAATGTAGAAATTGACACTGAATATTGCCTTCATTCTATTAAAAAGGCAGCCTGTTTAGTATCGTAATTGGAAATACATGAATATACTAAATGGTATTCAAATGAAAGTTTAAGTTAATACAAATTTAGAGTGTGATAAGGTGGTAGTAAATGAAACACATTTGGAATCAAGAAAACCATCTTCGATATCCGTTTCCACATAAAGCGAATAGCGTAAAGGGTTGTGAAATAGGACCGATAAGTGCAGAGAAGCGTAGCGATGAAGCACTAGATATTCGTTTGGCCGCGGCATTTTATCAAAAGAGTCTTCCTATTCCAAAGCAATTGTGTAATGGAGATGAAGAGCGTTTTCTAAACAAAATTGCTAATTATTCTAAGGCTTTACCGCATAATAACCTTGGAGAAGTTGATTTGTGCGCTTACCAAAAATTGATTGAAGCATTGAAAAGTGGAAAACCAAGTGCTTTTGAAAGTTTAATTTTAGGTGGGACTGTGAAACTAACGAATCCGCAGTCTGCTTATGCCTATGAGCTAGAAGGACCAGATAGCCATCATTTAAGTATAGCTGCTCCTCCGGCGTTTAGTAGTGCATGGGAAGCAAGTGAAATGGCTGAATTATATTGGCAAGCATTATTACGTGATGTACCTTTTACAGAATATGATACGAGTCCACTTGCTAATGCAGCTGCTTCTGATCTCTCAAGTTTTTCGGACTTTCGTGGCCCAAAAGCCGGGGGAGTTGTTACGACAGGGACCTTATTCCGCGGCGGTATACCTGGCAGTTTAATTGGTCCTTACATCTCGCAATTTATGTGGAAAGACGTACCTTTTGGAGCGACAGCGGTGGTTCAAAAATATCGCACTGCCTTGCCGAATAAAGACTATATGACTTCTTATAAAGAATGGTTGGATATTCAAAATGGTTCACCTGCGCAAAAAATGGTATTTGATACTACTTCACGATATATTCGTAATGGACGTGATTTAGGAGAATATGTGCATCAAGATTTTCCCTATCAAGCTTGTCTTTCTGCATGTTTGATTTTAATTGGTTTTGGAGAAGCGGCATTGTCGACAAGTAATCCGTATTTACATTCCAAAACGCAAAAGGGTTTTGCAACCTTTGGTGCTCCGCATATTTTAGATTTAGTAGGTAGAACAACAAAGGTAGCACTCGAAGCAGCTTGGTTTCAAAAGTTTTTAGTTCATCGCAGACTTCGCCCCGAAGAGTTTGGGGGCCGTGTTCAAAATCAGTTAACAGGCGCTGCTAAGTATCCAATTAACTCAGAACTATTAAACTCGCAGGCTGTTTCTCAAGTCTTTAGCCGATTTGGTACGTATTTGTTACCAATGGCTTACTCAGAAGGGTGTCCGACTCATCCAGCATATCCTTCTGGTCATGCTAGTTTTGTCGGTGCTGGCGTTACTGTATTGAAGGCCTTTTTTAATGAATCATTTATCATTCCGCAGCCGGTTGTAGCGGACACGAATGGTCTTTCTTTGCTTCCTTATTTTGGACAATCTTTGACAGTAGGAGATGAATTAAATAAACTTGCTTGTAATATTGGGATTGGCCGCGATATGGCAGGTGTTCACTGGCGTACTGATATAAGTGAGGGTATGAAGCTAGGAGAAGCAGTAGCAATTGGAGTTCTTCACGATTATAAAAAAACTTATAATGAAAATTTTAGCGGATTCACTTTTACAAAATTTGATGGTACTACTATAACAATTTAATAGAGTAGCAGAAATTGTTCAATATTTTTGCACTTCCTTTATGTAAAGAAGCTGTCCAATTAAAAGTTTGAGCAGTTTTTTTATTTATATGATTTTGAGATTGTAGTGTATTACGCTTACACTACTCCTTAGTGAGACAAAAATATAGTAATTTATGGTAAGATGGTAAAGGGTTTTGGTGTATTCTTTCGCATGACGCTGAATTTGAATTACAAATAATAATGCAGGGTGATCACGTGAAAATCAAATGGACAATAATCGGTATTATAATGTCGGTAATAGCAATCATACTAATTTTAGAAAATCGCAATACCTTTGAGGAAGAAGTGAAAAGTGCAGATCATAATGAAATTGTACAATTCATGGAGGACATGAAGAAAGGAAAAGAAGGGGAAATCACGGTAGCTCGTCAATATTATGGTGGAAAGTCTTCTTTAGCCAACGATGCATCTGAAGAATCAAAAGGCTGGCTCATTTATCATTTGAAATCCCGTTATGATGAAAAAACGAAAGCAAGTTGGATAGAAGTAACGCCTGATCTTAGCCGCTTCAAGCAGTCGAAGGATAAACCAATTGACATTATCACTTCACACCAGCAATGCGGCTACATAAAGTATAAGGAAGATCTAGAAAGAGGTACAGGACAGTACATGCTGACGGAATGTACTCATAAATGGGAATATGAGTTGCCATAAAAAAGATAGGGATAGTATTAATACTCCCGCTCCCTAGCACAAGATTCAAAGAAAGCTGAGGGGAATTTCACTTTATACATATATTGAATCAGCACACAAAAAAACGTCGCTTTTACGACGTTTTTTATTTGTATGTATGTCGTTTTATAAAAAAAACTACCGAACAAATAGTTGAAAGTCCTATTAATAAATCTAATAAGACGTCGATACCTAGGTGATTTTTACCGAGAATAACTTTAATAAATAACATTACGATACTACCTAATAGAAAATATATAACGAAACCTAGTTTGAAAGATATAGATTTAGGAATTATAACGACTCTATATAATACTTCACCGACTATACACCCTATTAATACGATGGGTGCTCCGTAAATTAGTAGCATTTTTGTAAGAGCAAAAATATTCTTCCAGTCTAATTGCGCTGGAGACGTAATGATTCCGAACAGATTCATTGAAATAATTAAGCTAATTAAAGAATAAAGGTAAGATACTGTAAATTTTTTAATGTCAATCTCCCCAATCATTCAACTCGTTTTTTTTACAGTAATTGTATCAAGAATGAGGTTTGTTGCAAAGTGTTCTCAATCAAATTAAACATTGGACAATATTCATAACTAAGAAGCTACTATTAGTAGTATTTATATGTAATGTCAAAACACATTTGTATTTTACGGAAAATTTAATATATTTTGTTTTATAATGGTAAATAAACTGGTTCGAGATTTGAAAAGAGGAAGGAGATCCTATGAACAAGTGGGTAGCTAATAGGTTTCGATTGATGTTAGTTTGCATAACGATCATTGTAGCATGTACGGTATCACAAGGAGCCCTATATTCAAGAGAGAAAATGCAGGAATGGATGAGGAGTAATCGAATCGTCGACATTGTAGAGGGATTTGCAGAAGAGTTGAGTGGTGAGGGGAAACGTTATAAAACTTATAGTGTGGGTGATGAAGCAAATGATCCCAGCAGACATGGTCGCTATTTTGAAGACGAAGTAGATCAAGAGGCAAAAGGTACGTTCACTCCTAACTTACAGCCAGGAACAACTTCTGACAAACTAAATATAATCATCTATATCTGTATAACAAGTATTATATTAATCACTATTTGGCGTATTTATCGATCTAAAAAAAACAAAAAGCAATTGCGACAAGACACAATAGATGAAAAGAAGCCCCTTCTTCAACCAGCTTTACTCCATTTTGCAGAGATAAAAAGTGATTTGTTACCTCATCATCCTATACGTGCTGAACTGGTGAAATGGGAACGACAGCTACCACAGGCTAAACAAAGACGTTCCTATGAAACGATTCAACAGTGGTTTACACGTATCGGTTGTTCCTATGAAATAGTAGGATTGTATGAAAAAATCCGTTATGGAGATTTTGCTTTTACTTCAGATGAAAGGCAATTTATACGTGATTGGGTTGAAAAACATACATAGTCCTATTTGTTTACGAATAGGACTATGTATGTTTTCATTTCTTTTTTTACGCTAACGGAGCAGTATACATAAATCCATTTTAATTTTTTGATATAAAAGTCGCTTCTATGCATGGCCGGATGCTCTCGTTCTCCCATAAAAAAGGGGTTTTGATTTTTATGATGAAATTAGTATATGTAATGAAATAGATGCTTAGGAGGAAACATACTTAATTATGATTAAAATCGTGGGACAAAAAGTTGTATTGAAAGAAGCAACTCATCGGGATCTTGATGAATTATACTATTGGAAATATGAAGAGAAGGAACAAGAAGCGAAAAAATGGAATGGCCCCTATATACCTGAACCTAAATTAACAAAAGAAGAATTTCTAAAAAGTTGGGAGAAAGACTCGCAAATTATTCTTAATGTGCCTAGTACACTAGTTATCTTTGCTCTAGATCAATTAATTGGGACAGTGGGTGCTTATTGGGTAGATAAAAATACGAATTGGTTAGAAACCGGTATCGTTATTTATGATAAAAATTACTGGAACGGTGGATATGGTACGGAAGCTTATAAACTTTGGATTGATTTCCTATTCAAGTCAACTGAATTGCATCGATTAGGGATGTCAACTTGGTCAGGAAATATAAGAATGATGAAAGTTGCAGAAAGATTGGGGATGAAAGAAGAAGCAAGAATAAGACAAGCAAGAATGGTGGATGGTACATATTTTGATGCAATTAAAATGGGGATTTTACGGAGAGAGTGGGAACAATCTGTAATTAGTTAGTTTTACTTTTTGTGTAAAAATCTCTAATTTCATAGTTGACATATCGGAATTATGTATTTAGAATAAAGAAAAATAATTGAAAAATGGAATAATAAAAGCTAATCAGAGAAACTGAAGGCGCACAACGTTCACTTTGTGAAACGTTTGTGTGCCTTTTTCTATTGTATAGAACAAGGGGGAGTTTTTAATGAAGCTGTGGGGGAAAACATCAATTAGAGCAAGTATTTTGTTGTCGACGGTGCTTTTGTTTTCAGGGTGTGCATCGACGACATCTACTAGCAAGTCGGAATCAGCAAAGTCTATTGAACTTTTAAATGTATCGTATGATCCGACTCGGGAATTGTATCAAGATTTCAATAAGGACTTCGCTGCATATTGGAAAGAGAAAAGTGGTCAAAGCGTTACTGTGAAGCAATCTCACGGAGGATCAGGCAGTCAGGCGCGCTCGGTCATTGATGGGCTAGAAGCGGATGTTGTAACGCTTGCGTTAGCATACGATATTGACGCTATTAGTAAAAAGAAACTTTTACCGGAAGATTGGCAGAAACATTTGTCTAACAACTCGACTCCTTACACATCTACGATCGTATTTCTTGTGCGAAAAGGGAATCCGAAAAAGATTAAAGATTGGGATGATTTAACGAGAAAAGGAGTTTCTGTTATTACACCAAATCCGAAAACATCAGGAGGCGCACGCTGGAACTATTTAGGGGCATGGGGATACGCTTTGAAAAAAAATAATAATAGTGAAGACAAGGCAAAAGAATTTGTAAGTCAGCTATATAAAAATGTAGAAGTGCTGGACTCAGGAGCACGCGGGGCAACGACTACGTTTGTAGAGAAAGGGATTGGGGATGTTCTCATTGCCTGGGAAAATGAGGCGTTATTATCACAAAAAGAGCTAGGGAAAGACAAGTTTGAAATTGTGACACCATCAATCAGTATTCTTGCGGAGCCTCCAGTAGCTGTCGTGGATAAAGTCGTCGATAAAAAGGGGACGCGTAAAGTAGCTGAGGCATATCTTGAGTATTTATATACAGAGAAAGGGCAGGAAATTGCGGCGAAAAACTTTTATCGCCCTCGCGATCAAAAGGTAGCTGAAAAATATGCATCGCAGTTCCCGAAAGTACAATTGTTTACAGTTGATGAAGTGTTTGGCGGATGGAAAAAAGCGCAAGAGACGCATTTTAATGATGGTGGAATCTTTGATAAAATCTACCAAAAATAATCGAAGTATATATTCATTCTAACTTTTCGACATCTCCTAGACCCTCATGTCTAAGAATATTTTCTTTGTAAGTCGCTTCTATGCATGGCCAGATGCTCTCACCCCCCTAAAAGGAAAAGGTGGTTAAGTCGATTTTTTAATTTGTATTTATATAGTTGAAGCAATGAGGTGAAAGAACGTGAGAAAGAAAAATAGGAAGCAAATTTTACCCGGGTTTGGACTTTCCCTTGGATTTACGATGTTATATGTAAGTTTATTTGTCCTAATTCCATTATCTATCGTTTTTATCCAAACTTCCCAGTTAGGATGGAGCAAGTTCTTTCAAGTGATTACAAGTGAAAGGGTCTTGCATGCTTATCAAATTAGTTTTACAACTTCACTCGCAGCGGCACTTGTAAATGTTTGTTTTGGTCTATTAATTTCCTGGGTACTTGTTCGTTATTCGTTCCCAGGAAAGCGGCTGCTTGATGGATTAATTGATTTACCTTTTGCGTTGCCAACTGCGGTTGCAGGCATTACGCTTACAACTTTGTATTCGCAAAACGGGTGGATTGGAAAAATTTTTGATGTGTTTCATATTAAAATAGCGTTTACGCCACTTGGAATTATTGTAGCTTTAACTTTTATTGGATTACCCTTCGTTGTACGGATGGTTCAGCCTGTCTTACAAAATATGGAGAAGGAAGTGGAAGAAGCAGCGGCTAGTTTAGGTGCATCACGCCTACAAATATTTGGGAAGGTTGTGCTTCCTGAAATTTTGCCAGCTTTATTAGCGGGATTTTCATTAGCTTTTTCAAGAGCGCTAGGGGAATACGGATCTGTTGTCTTTATTGCTGGAAATATGCCGCTTAAAACAGAAATTGCGCCGCTAATGATTATGACGAAACTTGAGCAATACGATTATGCCGGTGCGACAGCTGTGGCAGCGGTCATGTTGGTTGTCTCTCTTTTCTTCCTTTTTGCTATTAATCTCATCCAGAGCTGGAGTCAAAGACGTGGGTTGCGAAATGGATAGAAAGGGGAGAAAAGGATGGAACCGTCATTTGCGAAACCAATCAAGCAAAAAACAGTGCAAACACCGGTAGTTACGACAGAATCGAAAGTGGTTCGCATCATTTTCATTGCGATTACTGTTATTTATTTATCTATATTTCTTTTGTTGCCGTTAGTAACGATTTTTATGAAGGCATTTGAACGAGGAATCGATGTGTATATTGCCGCTATTACAGATAGCGAGGCACTTTCTGCGATTCGTCTCACAATTACTGTGGCTCTTATCGTCGTCCCGCTGAATACGATATTTGGCGTGGCGGCAGCGTGGTTAATTACAAAATTTCGCTTTCGAGGGAAACAGTTGCTTTTATCGCTCATTGAACTGCCTTTTGCGGTTTCACCGGTTATTGCTGGGTTAGTTTTTGTGTTACTATTTACGCCTCGCGGTGGATTAGGGGCGTGGCTTATGGAGCATGGCGTGCAGCTTATTTTTTCTGTGCCTGGTATTGTCATTGCCACTGTGTTTGTCACATTCCCGTTTGTCGCACGTGAATTAATTCCCGTTATGGAGGCGCAAGGAACTAGTGAAGAAGAAGCTGCTTTATCACTAGGAGCAAGCGGCTGGAAGATGTTCGTTCGTGTTACATTGCCGAATATAAAATGGGGTTTACTCTATGGCATGATTTTATGTAATGCCCGCGCGATTGGAGAGTTTGGAGCTGTTTCGGTTGTGTCAGGGCATGTGCGAGGCGTTACGAATACAATGCCGCTTCATATTGAAATTTTATATAACGAATATCAATTTTCCGCTGCCTTTGCGGTTGCATCATTAATGTCATTGCTTGCGGTCGTTACGTTAATTATAAAGAACTGGATTGAATGGAAAGGAAGACATTAGAATGAGTATTCACATTCAGAATGTATGGAAGCAATACGGTACGTTTCAAGCTCTGCAACAAATTAACTTAGAAATTCCGAAAGGGAAACTTGTCGCGCTGTTAGGGCCATCTGGTTCGGGGAAAACGACGTTATTACGAATTATTGCGGGGTTAGAACAGGCGGATCAAGGGGCAATCTTATTCGACGGAGAAGATTTAACGGATATTCATGTGAAAAATCGGCAAGTCGGTTTTGTGTTTCAGCATTATGCCCTGTTTAAACATATGAATGTATTTGAAAATGTCGCGTTTGGATTAAAAGTCCGTAAAAAGAAATTTAGACCGTCAGCAGCAGAAATAGAAGAAAAGGTACTTGAGTTATTAAAGCTTGTGAAAATGGATGGGTTTGCGGCCCGTTATCCCGCGCAGTTATCGGGAGGACAGAGGCAACGGATTGCGTTAGCAAGAGCTTTAGCAGTTGAACCAAAAATTTTGCTGCTTGATGAACCATTTGGCGCATTAGATGCAAAGGTACGTAAAGAATTGCGAAGATGGCTCAGAAAATTGCATGATGAGTTTCAAATTACGAGTGTGTTTGTCACGCATGATCAAGAAGAAGCATTGGATGTTGCGGATCGCATCGTTGTTATGAACGAAGGGCGCATTGAACAAATGGGGACACCGGAAGAAGTGTATGACAATCCGGCAAGTCCATTTGTATATGATTTTTTAGGAAATGTAAATTTATTTCACGGTCGTGTTCATAAAGGAAAACTGAATTTAGGATCTATTGAATTAGAAGCGCCGGAGCATACGCATGTTTCAGATACAGATGCGATTGCCTATGTGCGTCCGCATCAGTTGTCTATTGAACGTACAAAACAAAGTGAAGATGCAATTCAAGCAAAAGTTACATATATACACGCAGTTGGTCCGGTTGTATATATTGAATTGCAGCGCTTAGGAACAGAAGAGTATTTAGAAGCGGAAGTAGGCAAGGAGCAATTTACACAGTTACATGTTCGGGCAGGAGAGGTAGTATATGTGCGTCCGAAAGAAGTGAAAGTGTTTGTTCCGGAGGATTTTGTGATTTAACCCGTAGAGTCACATATGGGCCATTTGAAGAAGTTAGATGAAAGAATTGTAGATAGCGGTTTTACTTTATAATGCCCGAACAGCACTCAAAATTGTTCATTATAAAAGCTTAATCCATTCAACTCATCGCTAATAATTTTAATAAAAAGGCAGTCCATTTAGTACCGTAATTAGGAATATATGAATATATTAAATAGAATTCAAATGAATCACAATGGTTTAAGTTAGGAAAAATTTAGAGTGCGATAAGGTGGTAGTAAATGGGGAAAGATTGTAATCAGGTAAACAATACTGGATATCCGTATGCGGATATATCGAAGAAAGAAAAAGAATGTGAAATAGGACCTATATGTCCAGGGGAGCGTCGCGATGAGGCGCTAGAAATTCGTATGGAAGCGGCAATTTACCAAAAACGTCTTTCTGTGCCAAAACAATTATGTAATGGAGATGAAAAACGTTTTTCTAATAAAATTGCTAATTTTTCTAAAGCTTTACCACATAATGATTACGGAGAAGTTGAATTGCCCGCTTATAAAAAATGGATTAAAGCACTGAAGAAGGGAAAATCAAGTGTTTTTGAGCGCTTAATTTTAGGTGGGTCTGCGAAACTAGCGAATCCGCAAGCTGCGTATGCTTATGGGTTAGAAGGACCAGATAGCCATCATTTAAGTGTAGCTGTACCTCCGATGTTTAGTAGTGCCTGGGAAGCAAGTGAAATGGGTGAATTATATTGGCATGCATTATTACGTGATGTGCCTTTTACAGAGTATGATACGAATCCACTTGCTATTGCAGCTGCTTCTGATCTTTCAAGTTTTTCAGATTTTCGTGGTCCGAAAGTTGGGGGAGTCGTTACGACAGGGACCTTGTTCCGCGGTGAAACATCTGGCGATTTAACGGGTCCTTACATCTCTCAATTTTTGTGGAAAGACATACCTTATGGAGCGGCAACAATGGTTCAAAAATATCGCATTGCCTTGCCGGATAAAGATTATATGACTTCTTATGAAGAATGGCTGAATATTCAAAATGGTTCATCCTCGCAAAACATGTTATTTGATTCTACTTCACGCTATATTCGTAATGGACGTGATTTAGGTGAATTTGTTCATCAAGATTTTTCCTATCAAGCTTGTCTTTCTGCATGTTTAATGTTACTTAGTTTTGGAGGAGCAGCATTGTCGCAAAGTAATCCGTATTTGCATTCAAAAACGCAAAAGGGTTTTGCTACATTTGGTGCTCCGCATATTTTAGATTTAGTAGGTAGAACGGCAAATGCAGCACTCGAAGCAGCTTGGTTTCAAAAATTTTTAGTTCATCGCAGAATTCGTCCCGAAGAATTTGGGGGCCGTGTTCAAAATGAGTTAACAGGCGCTGTTCATTATCCAATTCATTCAGAATTACTGAACTCGCAGGTTGTTTCTGAAGTCTTTAACCGATTTGGTACGTATTTGTTACCTATGGCTTACCCAGAAGGATGTCCGACTCATCCAGCATATCCCTCTGGTCATGCTTGTATTATGGGTGCTGGCGTTACTGTATTGAAGGCCTTTTTTAATGAATCATTTGTCATTCCGCAGCCGGTTGTAGCAAGCACTGATGGTCTTTCTTTGCTTCCTTATTTAGGACAACCTTTGAGAGTGGGAGACGAATTAAATAAACTTGCTTCTAATATTGGGATTGGGCGCAATATAGCTGGTGTTCACTGGCGTTCTGATATGAGTGAAGGTCTAAAGCTAGGTGAAGCAGTAGCAATTGGAATTCTTCACGATTATAAAGCAACTTATAATGAACAGTTTTATGGATTCACCTTTACGAAATTCGATGGTACTACTATAACAGTTTAATAGATTGGTACTGTAAGTCGAAAGTATTCAATATTTTTAACCCTCTTTCAGGTAAAGAAGCTGTTCCAAGTAAAATTTTTGAACAGCTTTTTTCTCTATTGTACAAATAGTATAATGAAACTATTACATCTAGAAAGAGGGTATTTCTATGGGGAAAGTTCACATTATTCATGAAAACACAGAGTGGACAAGGCATCTAAAGAGAAGATTGGAAGAACTCGGTCTTCCTTATGAAGAATGGCATTTAGACAAAGGGAATGTTGATCTTTCGTCTGTTCCACCGCAGGGGGTATTTTATAACCGGATGAGCGCTTCTTCTCATACAAGAAATCACCGTTTTGCACCAGAGTTTACAGGTGCTGTCCTTACTTGGTTAGAGATGCATAATCGAAAGGTGTTCAACGGAAGTAAAGCACTTCAGCTCGAAGTAAGTAAAGTTGCACAGTATATGGCGCTAAATGCACAAGGAATCCAAACACCGAAGACCATTGCAGCTGTTGGTAAAGAACATATTATAGAAGCAGCAGCGCAATTTGAAGGACGTCCATTTATTACGAAGCATAACCGCGCTGGAAAAGGACTAGGCGTGCAGCTGTTTCAATCTGTTGCTTCGCTAAAAGATTACGTAGAAAGTGCAGCATTTGAAGAGCCGGTAGATGGTATTACTTTAATTCAAGAATATATTCAATCTCCTGACCCTTACATTACACGTTGTGAGTTTGTAGGCGGGAAATTTGTATATGCAGTTCAAGTTGATACATCAAAAGGCTTTGAATTATGCCCAGCTGATGCTTGTCAAATTGGCGATCTGTTCTGTCCGGTTGGAGAGAAAGCGCCGGAAAAACCGAAGTTTCAAATCATTGACGGCTTTAATGACCCAATCATTCAAAAATATGAGGCTGTTTTGGCTGCTAACGATATAGCGATCGCGGGCATTGAGTTCATTCGAAATGCAGATGGTGAAATTTTCACTTATGATATAAATACGAATACAAACTACAATGCTGACGCCGAAGCAGTTGTTGGGAAGTACGGCATGTTAGAGATTGCGAAATTTCTTGGTAGTGAATTAAAGAAAATATAATAGATAGGGAGAAAGCTGCTGATGAGGCAGCTTTCTTTCATTTATATACGACCTTTTCATATGAGGTTTGTTGATTAATTAGAAGAAATCCATACCTTTTGTATACTTCTTCATAATACTTTACCAGTGAATCGGTAAAGTGTCATTATTTGATAAAATTATCTATTATTCCCACTGTTTTTTGTAAAAAACTGGTATAATTTTAAGTGATAATAGGTAGTATTATTTTTTTGTTCATTTCATATTTAAAACGATATAAAGGAAGGGGGAAACATGGGAAGTATTTTGTAAACGATAACTCAATTTCATCTTGCTTATCGTATTACAAGAAGTATCCTGTGTACGATAACATGAAAGTTAAAATAGAACAGTTATGTAAGAGTTATGGATCGTTTCAGGTTTTAGATCATTTACATGTATCTTTAGATGAAGGTGTTTTTGGACTTATAGGGAATAATGGAGCTGGGAAAAGTACGCTTATGAAAATTTTAGCCACTTTATTACCTTTCGATAAAGGAGAAGTTAGTATATTTGGATATGATTTGAAAAAAGAACAGAGTGAAATTCGAAAATTGTTAGGGTATTTACCGCAACATTTCGATTTTTTTCTAAATATCACAATTCATGAAGCGATGAACTATTTTGCTGATTTAAAAGGACTAGGTAAGGGAACCGTTCGTGATAAAGAGATAGAGTCTTGGCTAGAACAAGTAGGATTAATACAACATGCAAATAAGAAAGTAAAGCAGCTATCTGGCGGTATGAAACAACGACTTGGTATTGCTCAAGCATTATTAGGCCATCCAAAGCTCTTGATTGTTGATGAACCAACAGTTGGTCTCGATCCAAAAGAAAGAATAGCATTTCGCAATTTAATTAATCGTTTTAGTAAAGGTAGGACAGTTATTTTGTCTACACATATTGTGCCAGATGTATCAAGTACTTGTGAAAATTTACTAGTTCTTCAAAAGGGGCGAACGTTGTATCAAGGGAATGTAGTGGAGTTACTTAAGAAAGTTGAAAGAAAGGTTTATATGATTGATGTGAAACCTCATGAATTAGAGGAACTAACAGAACAAGTACAAGTACTGTCCATTATGCGTAAAGCAGGAGAAATAGAGGTACGCTTTCTCTATGAACAACGGCTGAGTGGATGGGAGAAGGCACGACAAGTTTCTCCGAATCTTGAGGATGCTTATATCTATTTAAATAGTAAAAATGGACTTTAAAGAAATACCACGAAGGGACTATAGTGTATGGGAGAATTAAAAAAGCTAACTGCTTTTGAATTTCGGTTAATATTCAAAAACCCTTTATTTGTCGGAATTTTGTGTGTAATATCTTTGTTGTTTCCAATCATAGTGTTTTTGTTAGAAAATCAAAAGGATGATACATATTGGATTCTTTCTTTTCATATTCAAATGATTATGACGATACTAGCATCATCAACTTTTGTATCGTTTTTATGGAATGAGGAAATTGAATCTTTTATACCAGAAGTCATTTTAAATAAATTAGAAAAGCCATATTATTATTTAATTTGTAAATCGATTGTGATATGGATGGTAGTTGTTCTTTCTCTATTTTTTATAAACGCCTTATTAATGGTAATGAGTGGAGATTTATCCCTTTTGTTATTGCTACAATTACTATTTATTAGTATAAGTACAATTGGGTTTAGTATACAATTGGTCTTTTTTTTATCATTACTTTTAAAAAGAATTGTCTATATTAATATTTTTATTATTATTTTTTTCTTAATAGGTATTACCATTAACCAACCTATACTGTCTATTTGGTTTAACCCAGATGTGTTTAAGCAATATATGTTAAATGGCTCAGCATCATTTTTTATTGGACGGCTCATTCTCTTTCTGATGGCAGTTTTCCTATTAGTACTAAACTCTTATATTTTTACTAGGAGGATTCGAGTATGAAGAGTAGTATATTACGCCATTGGTTAAGGATATTGATTACATGTGATTATTTATTATTGTTTTTCATATCCATACCAGTTCTAGCATTTTATAGTTTTATAGATAAAGAGAGCGATTATACATTAAAGTATTCTCTTTTTTTGTTATTTATTAGCTTACTTTCCTTACAAGTTGCCACCCTTCATATAAGATATAAAACAGAAGAATTTTTATACTTATCTATAATTTCTACTTATAAGATTATTCAGATGCAAGTCCTTATGTCAATATTTCTTACTTTACCATTCTCGCTGCTGATGTTATTTTTTCTTCTTTTTAAATTTCCAGAAGCCTCTATTATTTCTCTAATCCTCATTGTTATAACTTCTAGTATATTGGCTATTATTATGGGAATATGTATGGGAAATGTTGTTCGAAATCGAGGATTATCGATGGCTATTTTAATTTTCTTTTTTTTAGTTTGTGGAATGGCATATTGGTCAGTTCACGAAAAATTTCGGTTTTTATCCCCCATTCTTAATTTATTCAATCCTTACAAACTCAATATTAGGAATGTTATAGGGGTAGCCATGGGCTCTATACTTATGTTTTTTCTAGCTGTACGATTTTCTAGACGTTTTGATAATAAAAAGCATAATTGGGTATCATTAGGGGCCGTTATGGTTATGATTTGCTGTTTTGCTGTACTTTGGCGATTTGAAATTTGGCGTGACAATCAAATCAATGATTCATCATATAAAGTAGTTCGCGATGGTAAAGTAACGGTATTCTACAAAGGGATAACGAAAGACGAAGCATGCCAATTTGCTGCTTTAGAAGATGCTATTATACAAGAAGCGAATAAATTAGAAGTAAAAACGAACATGTATCCTATATATATTACTCGATATTTTCATACCCCTGCATGGAATGCGACGGACAGGCCTATACAGATAATAGACAATCATATGAAACTCAATTTATATTCTAATAAACATTTTGATTTTAACTATGGAACAGATTGGGCAAAAGAATTTATCAATCAAATGGTAGTAGTTGATAAAGTTACTACAAAATCTGAATTGAAAAATGATGAACAAAAGAAACATATAATTTATACAGAAGTAATGAAAAGAAATCCTGCAAATATTTATGTTTCTTCAAGGATTGAATATGAAAAATAGAATGAGTAATAGATGTTAATGGTTGATCTTAGGTTGTTCTAAAATACAATACAATAAAAGCAAAAAACATCAAGAAGAAAACATGAGTTCTCTTTATTATTATACATATAAGGCAGGTGAACAGAGATGGGATGTTATGAAATACAAATTCAAAAAGTAATTGATTCTATTGAAGAAGATGTGATGGAAAAGCAAACGTTAGCGAATCTTGCGCGCACGGCAGGATTTTCGGATTATCATTTCCACCGCGTTTTTCAAGCACTAGTAGGAGACTCTGTGATGGAGTATGTACGAAAGAGAAGGCTCGCCCGGGCAGCTTATCAGCTTTCTCACACAGAGGAAAAAATTCTAGACATCGCACTAGAGCATGGCTTTCAATCTCATGAAACGTTCACGCGCGCCTTCAAAAAGCTGTTTCATATGACGCCGAGTGCATATCGAAAGCAAGAGATTCAAACACCGTTATATTCCAAGGTGAATGTGATGCAGCGCAAATATAATCCGTATTTAGGGGGAATTAAAATGGAATTTCGCATAGAAACTAAGCCAGCTTTTCAAGTAATTGGGTATGAAATGAAGACAACGAGCAAAGACGGACAAAATCTTAAAGATATTCCAGCCATGTGGCAAGATTATTTACAAAATAATTTGTCAGAAAACATCCCAAACCGTAAGCATACGAATGAGTTCGTCGAGTTAGGGATGTGTACAGATTTTAATTTAGAAAAAGGTGAGATTACGTATATTATCGGAATGGAAGCAACAAGCTTTGATGGTGTATCAAGTGATATGACGTGCCGCACATTCCCTGAAGCGACGTACGCTGTATTTACAACGCCAAAAGTTCCCGAGGAAGAAATGGTTGCATCGATTCAGCAAACGTGGAATGCAATCTTTACAGAGTGGTTCCCGCACTCTGACTATGAGCATGCTGGCGTTGTCGAGTTTGAATTATACGATGAGCGCTCTCATGCTGATAAGCACGATCTTGTACAACTGGAGATCTGGCTGCCGGTGCAGAAGAAAAAATAAAGTAAAAAGAGACGGACTTCAAAGTAAGTAGTTCCGTTTTTGTGAAGAAACATTGTAAATATCAATTAACATTAAAAATGTTGTTTTTTCATTGATAAAACAACATTTTTAATGAGTATAAATATTGTACTTAAAATAACGAGCAGGTTAGTTAAATAGTTATCTTATTTATTTGGACAATCTTGGTGGGGAGTGGATGGCTGATGTGGAAAAGAATAGAATGTGTCGCAATTTATGTAGAAGATATTGAGAAGGCAGTAGAATTTTATCAATTGTTAGGTTTAACAAAAGCTTGGGAAGTATTTCAAGATGAAGAAAAGCAATGGAAACTTATTGGCATGAAATTTCCTAATGGTACTTCAGAGTTAGTATTAAAGAATAACCCTAATTTGAATTTTGCTGAAACTGAGATTGTCGTTGAGGATGTTTGTGAGACTTACGAAACGTTAAAATCTAATCCTGAGGTTAAGTGGATTCGCACTCCATTCCTTAATTCTTTAGGTGGGCATGTGGCTGTAATGCAAGCTCCAGACGGAAATGAATTTGTGTTAGTAGGAAAATAGAGTAGTAGAAAAGTAAGCGTCAAATATTTCCCATCTGCCATTTGTAAATAACCCATGAAATAATCTCCTCACAATACAAAAATAGTTTTTTTATGGAGAAACACCTATTTTTGTATTGTGAGGGAAAGGAGGATGAGAATGTCAGATTTCACTGTATCTGTACTTCAAATCAGAGATAGCTCATTTAATATTGGGCTTAAGATGGGAAAACATATTCAGAATCAACCGATCCTAAAAAATTTAGAAATGTTAACAAAACCAGAAATAGATTATAAAAATATGAAATCTATTTATTCAACTTTCGCTCCCCATTTACTCGATGAACTACAGGGTTTAGCTGAAGGAATGGAAATACCACTAAATAAAGTAGCGGCATTATTTAGTGGATATGACGTACCAAAAACCGAAGCGATGGGATGTTCAGCAATTATTACAAATGAATACTACCTAAGAAATTATGACTTTTCTCCTGCATTGTATGATGGTTGTTTTAGCTTACTTCAACCCGAAAATGCTAATGCCTCAGCAGGTTATAATCTGCAAGCGATAGGTAGGCATGAAGGTGTGAATAGCCAAGGACTAGTTATAGGCTTACATTTTGTAAGTAATAGCGATTATTCAAAAGGTTTATCAGCTTGGACATCAATTCGCATGATACTAGACACTTGTTCAACGCTTGAAGACGCCATACAAATGCTAAAAGAAATTCCTCATTCAGCTTGTTATAATTTTTCACTTGGAGATAGGAAGGGAAATATAGCGGTAGTTGAAGCAAGTCCCGAAAAAGTGAGGGTAAGAAGAGAACCATTATTATTGTCGTGTGTAAATCATTTTCAAGACCATGATTTAGAAAAGAAAAATAGGCATTTTATTGAAGGTTCTATTAAACGGAATGAATATTTGCAGAAATTTAAAGATAGTCAATTAACACATAGAGAAATGTTTCATAACTTTGCAAATAAAGATTCACCAGTTTTTTTTACTGATTACGATAATTTATTCGGTACTCTTCATACTTTTTCCTACTCTTTTAAAGACTTGAGAATTTTAACCTCTATAGCACAAAGCAATCAAATTTTAGATATAAATTTTGAAGAATGGGTTAATGGAAATAATATTAATTATCATATTTTAACTGGAGTAATAGACGATAAATAATAAATATACTCTCATTCTTATTCCGCTAACGGAGACTATACTTTAAGAAGGCAAATAAAAAAAGTCGGTTCCTCATCGTACAGGAATTCGTCTTTTTTTATTTGAATTTGTTTAGCGTACAAGATTTCCGGAATGTTGGCGGCCCATCAACCTAACAGAACAAGTTGCCCCAAAAACGATAAAAATGAACTTCATTGCTATAAAAAGACTCTAATTATTCGTTTTGGGGGCATTATAAAATTTTAACTTGATGGTGATGTAAGGTGACCCCTAATAAGTACTCCCCAATCGCTTATCTAGTTTGATGTTAATCAACTTTGCAACAGAATTCTAAAAAGTTATATTGATAAAAAATAAGAAAATTATATTTATATTTTGTTCTAAAGGTATTGTTTTATATGGATTTTGCAAATCATTACAATGATTCTTTTAGAGGAAACTAGTCTTTACTTATAATATTCAGCTTAGTATGACCATTTTTTAATGATAATTATCTGTTTTTTATTGATAAAATTCTAAAATATGGTTTTATTTTGAAAAAATTGTTATTATTTATTTGAAATTAATTATATCGACTTAAAGAAATTTGAAGTTTTTAAAAAACAAAATTATGAAAATATGCATAAATTTGTTTTTTGCTTGGCTTTATTATATTTTCCTGATATAATAAAAAATTTTTTAGGAGTTTTCCTTAATTTTCATGAAAAAATATCAAACTGGATGAACTGTAAACTATAACTAGACTTGGAGGAAAAGTCATGTATGCAAAAATTATTGAAAAGAAGCTCGAATCTTTGAAAGAAAGCGGACAATATCGAGAATTTGTTACAATTAATCGGATGCGTGGCCAATATCCTTTAGCACAGTTGAATGGCCAGAAAGATGGGCAACCAGTTGTCGTTTGGTGCAGCAATGACTATCTAGGAATGTCTCAGCACCCAGTAGTTACCGAAGCAATGCATGATGCAATTCGAACATTTGGTGCTGGTTCAGGCGGATCTCGAAATATAGGTGGTACACATTATCATTACCCTGCACTTGAATCTTCACTTGCGGAATGGCATGGTAAAGAAGCCGCATTAGTTTTTCCTACAGGATATGGCTCGAATGATGCAACATTACAATGTTTACTTCGTCTATTTCCAAATTGCATAGTATTTTCTGACGAACGAAATCACGCTTCAATTATTAATGGTATACGTAGCACTCAAGTCGAACGAGAGATATTTAGACATAATGATGTTAACCATTTGGAAGAGTTACTTGCAGCTCAACCACATGATCGAGCAAAAATTATTGTGTTTGAATCAGTATACTCAATGGATGGCGATATCTCACCGATTCAAAAAATTGCGAATCTTGCAGAAAAATATAACGCTTTAACATTTCTTGATGAAGTACATGCAATCGGTATGTACGGTCCTCGCGGAGCAGGAATAGCTGCTGAACTAGGTCTTGTGGATCGATTGGACTTTATTCAAGGAACAATGGCAAAAGGTATTGGAGTAATCGGGGGATACATTGCAGCTTCATCATTACTAATTGACGCTGTTCGTTCTTTTGCATCTGGTTTTATTTTTACAACATCCTTACCACCAGCTGTTGTCGCGGCCTGTTATGCTAGTGTGGAACACTTAAAATCTTCGGATAACGAGCGGAACGCTCTACACCAAAAAACTAGCATGTTAAAAGAAGCACTTGCTCAAGCAAATATTCCGATAATGGACTCAAGTGAAACGCATATTCTCCCTGTACTCATTGGTGATGCAAAAAAATGTAAAGCTGCTGCCCAACGTCTACTTGAACAACATCACGTCTATCTGCAACCCATTAATTCACCAACGGTTCCTGTCGGCACAGAACGCTTCCGAGTTAATGTTACACCAAATCACACTGAGGAACAGATAGCACAACTGGCCGTTTCATTAAAAGAAGTTTTTAATTATTTCGATATTCCTTTTGCACCGCAGAACGAAGTGTTAGACGTATGACAATTTTTATGTACATCTTCTGCTTAATAGTTTGGGGATTGAACTTTATTGCAGTAAAAATACAAGGTACTCCTGTAAGCCTTGAATTGTCATTAACCTATCGCTTGGTAGGGGCTGCACTAATGTTTATTGTCCTCATGTGCGTGGTACGTCCAAATGGTAGGCCTTCTCGTAAAGATGTTTTTCCCCTTGTTACTTTTGGGGTATGTAACTTAGCTCTAAGTTACTTGTGTTTATACTACGCGACAATTTGGATTTCTGCTGCACTAGTAACGCTGCTGTTTTCACTGAAGACAGTTCTGACACCAATTGCACTTCGTATATTTCTAGATGAGCGTCTTCATCCTCGAATTCTAATAGGGGGAATAGTTGGTATTGTAGGTGTTTCTATATTAGTTTATCCACTACTAACACAGGGCTCTAGTACAAGTGATTTAAAAGGAATAGGCCTCGCATTGTTTGGAACTATACTTACAGCTATTGGTGATGCAGCTTCCGCTCGAAATGCACGACGTGGTATTAATGCTGTTTATTCGAATAGTGTTGGCTTTGTTGTGGCTTCGATACTTTTACTTGCTGTTTGTACCTTTCAGGAACAGAACTTTACACTACCAACGTCCGTTTCTTATCTTGGAGCTTTGGCATTTTTAACTGTATTTGCTTCCTTTGGGGCATGGATGTTCTACCTCAAGCTAGTAGAACGAATCGGTGCATCAGTTAGTAGTTATATGGTGGCACTCTTTCCGGCAATAGGTGGGGTTGCCTCTGTTGCGATTGGAGATTCTACACCTACTCTCTATTTACTGTTCGGATGTTTATTTAGTTGCATTGGAGCAGCAATTGCACTAGGATTTCGCTTACCATACAGGAATCGGAATATTATGAGAAATGAAAGCCCAGGGAATTAAAAAATTCCCATGGGCTTTATTTATAAAATATAATACTGTTCCCTTATAGTATGAACAGATCTACAGGGTTAAATAAGGTATAACTACCTAACAAATTGCATTCTTTATTTACTGATTTTTTAAATAAACATGATCGTTTACTTTCAATAATGACAAATAAATCAATACATCTTTTTATTAAAAGTTATTGTTGAAAATATCAAAAAACTCTTTGCATTGAATAGATATCTTAATAAAAGGGTGGATCGCTTATTATAATCCGTATTTTCATTACCTTTCAGTTATGAAATATTTTCTTAATACAAAAACATTTTATTAATGCATCCCTACTATTAATATTAAGGAGAAAGGACAATCATGAAATATAAATCAGTATTTGATATTATTGGTCCTATTACTATTGGAACACCTAGTGCTTATGGAGTAGAGGCAACAAAGATAGGACATATTGTTCGTCAGCTATTTTTAAAGCCTCCAGAAAAAATCGAAATTTCTTTATATGGGGCATTCAAAAAAGCTGATTGCACTTTTGGGTCAGACGTAGCACTTGTTGGTGGTATTTTGGGCTTTGAAATGGATGACTCACTATTCTCTAAAGCACTTACAATTGCAGCAGAAAGAGGAATTACAGTTAATTGTATAGAAGAGATTGCAAAACCGTCTTATCCCAATACAGTAAAGATTACTTTATACAAAGGTGAAGATAAAATTGAGATGATTGCTTGTTCGATTGGTTGGGGAAAAATCAAAGTTATTGAGATTAATGGTTTTGATTTGAATTTAAATGAAACAAGATCAGCTCTTCTTATTATGAACAATGATCATTTTGGTACCATTTCGTCTGTAACTTCTATATTAGCAACACGTAAAATTAATATTAATATGATACGTGTATCGCAACAGGAAAAAGGAAAAATATCTCTATTGGTAATTGAAACTGAGGAACTATTAAATCATGAAGTAATTGAGGAAATTAAAGGATTACCAAAGATTTATCAAACACTAGCCTTAAGTTAGACAGTTTTATTAGGGTTCTGTTGCAAAGTTTGAAAAAAGCATAAACAGGTTGGTAAATGAGGAACAATGTTTAGGAAGTGGCTAGTAATTGTTGAAGTTCATTGTACGTTGAAAAGGCGGAGTCTATTTGAAGACTTCGCCTTTGTTTATATAGGGTAACTTTGCCCATCATTGAATCAATTCGATTTCATTACTACCTATGGCCAGATACTCTCACCCCTCTAAAAGAAAGGGGTTTTACATTGCCTTCTTGATTTTCTCTAACACTTCTTTACTATCAAACCCGCGCTCGCCCATACCGAATACTTCAATTAAACGATTATCTTCATCTAATAAGTAAGAGTTAGAAGTATGAATGTAAAGGCCGCTTCCAGGATCGCGGTAGCGGAAGTTAAAAGATTCGGCTAGTTGTTTCGTTTCTTCCTCATCGCCGCGCAGTAGATGCCAACCTGGTGTTTCCTTCATATCAAACGTTTTAGAGTAATGCTCTAGAATTTCTTTCGTATCATACTTCGGATCAATTGTAATTGTAATAAATTCGATTTTTTTTCCAAACACTTTTTGTTTCTCAAGTTCATCGCGTAAATGTTTCATTTTATATGTTGTAACTGGACAAATATCTGGACATTTTGTATACATAAATTCGACTAACTTTAATTTTTTCGGTAATTGATCAAATGATACAGATGTTCCGTTTACATCTTCCATAACAATCCCCTTTGGTATTTCTGCTGATGCTTTTCGGTAACCGGTAAAATAAAAAATTCCAATCCCGATTGCGATAATCAGTCCGAGCGTAAAAGTAATGTACAACTTCTTCATTCCAATCCCCCCAATTTTTATTTTATAAGAAAAATCTGAAAAATAAGGAGGTAATGAGTGAATATTACATGACAATTCATGGTTCTGGTGCAAAAAATATGAAACTTGGACATACTAATCTAAAGAGGATGGGGATTATGTATGTACCTCTACTGTGCGATACATTCCATAAATTTACGCTTCCTCTACGTCAACTGCTGATACAACACGAGTTATTGTGGAATAAGTTGTATTGATTACAAAATAAGGAGGTAATTAAAATAGCAAAGCATACCTTTAGAGCATTTAATCTTAATAATCAAGTTATTTCTAGGTTGGACGACCCAACCAAAGTCGTATTTCCAATGGTGGAATTTGATCTATCCCATGAATATGATCCAACAACATCTACGTTTGTTCCTTCTGCTAACGGGGTATATTCCATTTGTGCTGGTCTATACATTGACCCACTTTCAGTAACTCAACCTCTTGATATGGCTATTCGGATTAATGGCGTATTAAAAACGTTTCTTTTTGGAGAACCTTCTGTAGAACCAGGAACTATAGTAATGGGGTGTAACATAGTGCGACTTTCCGCTGGAGATACAGTTGATATAATTATAGGTCATGGTTCGGACATCACTTTAGGCGGAGGTAATGATAGATTTTATTTCACAGCTTCTTTGTTTTAAAAATCCTATAAGGGGTAGAGATAGCATCCGGCGATTACGATATTATTCCCCAGTAAATGGTGAAATGACTTGAGAACCTAAGTGATGTCTCAAGTCATTTCACGTTATGTATGGTTTTATGCAATGTAAAAGCGGCAATGGTTTTAACTACCTTGCTGCTTTATTTTCCTTTTAGCTTGTTCTATTTTCCAAAGAACGAACTACAATATTAATAGACAGGCAGCAATGAGGAGGAGAAATCATGCGAAAAGTGATGAGTTGGACACTTTTTTTGTACGCTCTATTTGCATTATTTATATATTGGTACTTATTTGGATGGAGTCATGAGATCATACCGGAAGCGTATAAAGGAACGAGTGCAGATCCAGCAACATTTATGAATGCAAGGGAGCTAACGCTTAGTCAAGATTACTCGCGGGTAAAGGATTTATTATTTTTTTTAGCAACGCCGCTGCAATGGATTGTTTTATTATTTGTACTCATTTTCGGTGTATCAAAGCGGTTTGAACAATGGGCGAAAGATACAACGAAATTCCGCGTACTACAAATTGCGATTTATTTGTTTTATTTATCGCTTGTGACAACGGTGCTCGCATTGCCGCTGCAATGGATTGGTCATCAAATATCTGTTGATTACGGCATTTCAACACAATCAACAGCAAATTGGATAAAGGAGCATATACTTGATTTTTGGATCAATTTTTTGCTTATGTTTCTGATCGTGACGGTGCTATTATGGCTCATTAAAAAATATCCGAAACGCTGGTGGCTGTACGGCTGGGCGCTTTCTGTTCCATTCACGATCTTTTTAACATTCATTCAACCAGTAGTCATTGATCCGCTCTATAATGATTTTTCAACGCTGCATAATAAGGAGCTTGAGAAAAAGATTTTAACATTAGCGGACAAAGCGAATATTCCAACAGAGCATGTGTATGAAGTGGATATGTCAAAGAAAACAAATGCGTTAAATGCATACGTAACGGGAATTGGCTCAAATTCTCGCATCGTTTTATGGAATACGACGCTCGAGCAGTTAAAAGATAAAGAGATATTATTTATTATGGCGCATGAAATGGGTCATTACGTGATGAAACATATATACTGGGGTGTTGGAAGTTATATCGTTTTAACTTTCGTTGGTATGTACCTCATTAGCCGTATTATTCAAGCGTGTATTCGTAAATGGGGCGATACACTGCATATTTCTAAAATTGCTAGTTTCTCAGTTTTACCACTATTTTTCCTTGTCTCTTCGGTGCTTTCCTTTGCGGTAAGTCCTGCCACAAATTACGTATCGCGCGTTGAAGAAAGGGCAGCCGATCAATACGCATTAGACATGACAAAGGATAGTAAGTCGGGAGTTAAAACATTTCAATATTTATCGAAGACGAGCTTAAGTCAAGTGAACCCGCCGGCTCTGGTGAAATTATTCATGTACACACATCCGCCAATTTTTGAAAGAATTCTCACGTTTGAAGAATATAAGAAGAAATAGTCGTTAAGAACAAGAATTGTGTAAAAATGAAAAGAACAAGTAATTTTCTAGTATAAAGACTAGGAAGTTACTTGTTCTTTTTATATATCTATGGAGAATACAACATGCTTACTTTACCCCTTTTGTTTTAAACCTAGCATATGGCAGGAAAGGACCCTGACCGTTCCTATGCGCGGCCAGATGCTCTGGTCTCCTTCCTAAAGAAAGAGGTTTTTTAATAAGTATATAGTTTACAATGTAAATTTAGTATCTTGATCAGTTAGGTCATTATCAAATACATTAGCGGTACTAACCCCATTAAAGACTTTCAGTTCCTTTGCTGCATTTGATGATCCAGAACCATGATATTCTTTATTACGGAATTCAGGAGCTACATTGTATTTGTCTCCTAAATTTACAATCCCATTAATTCTTGAAATGACAATGCTGTCCACAATTGCAGGCATATTCTTCACCTCTTTTTTATTTTTAGTGTATGCTGCTTATTTTGAAAAAAAGATTGTTTATAAAAATTCCTTTCATTTTGCGAAAAATATTTTTTAACCCCCATAAAACTTATTTTTTCTCCGAATATGTATAGTGAAGAAAGCAAATGGAGGAAAAATGAGATGAAAAAGATACTATTAAAAGGAACTATGGTAACAATGATGGCATGCAGTCCATTTTTAATGGGAACGGCGGCGTATGCTAGCAGCAGCACAGACGCAGTAAAAACAACAGAGTCAGAAAAGCCGACTCTAGTGCAAGGAGATTTCTTCTATTTCGTAAAAACGATGGTCGAAGATATAAAAATGGCGCTTGCGAACAATGATTTAGCTAAGGCAAAGTTACTATCTGAACAAGCTAAGGAGCGAATTGCTGAAGCAGGCGTATTAATGCAAAAAGGGAAAGATGATTTTACAAAAGATACATTAGAGAAAGCAGCAGAAAACTTAGAAAAAGCGGACAAGCTTTCAGGAGAAACGAAACCGGAAGTAGAAAAGACTGCTGAAGCAAAGAAAGAAGAAGCAGAAAAAACTGCTGAAGCAAAGAAAAAAGAAGCAGAAAAGACTGCTGAAGCAAAGAAAGAAGAAGCAGAAAAAACTGCTGAAGCAAAGAAAGAAGAAGCAGAAAAAACTGCTGAAGTAAAAAAAGAAGAAGCAGAAAAAGCTGCTAAAGCAAAGAAAGAAGAAGCAGAAAAGGCTGCTAAAGCAAAGAAAGAAGAAGCAGAAAAGGCTGCTAAAACAAAAAAAGAAGAAACAAAGAAGCCAGCTCATAAAGAAAAAACAGAAGCAGAAAAAGTAAAAGTGAATATAGGAAACAATATCGAAGCATTAGCAAAAGCGCTTGATAAAGTGAAAAATCCGAAAGCAAAAGCTGCAATTATCAAAAATATAGAGAAGAGTTTTGCAAAAATTGCTGCTAAAATAGAGAAAGTGCAAGAAAAGCAAGCGCGTGCTGTTGCAAAGGAAAACAAGCCAGCAGAGCCAGCACAACCAGCACAACCAGCACAACCGGCACAACCAGCAGAGCCAGCACAACCGGCAAAGCCAGCAGAGCCAGCACAACCAGCACAACCAGCACAACCAGCACAACCAGCACAACCGGCACAACCGGCACAACCAGCAGAGCCAGCACAACCGGCAAAGCCAGCAGAGCCGGCACAACCAGCACATAAAGCTGTTGTTTCTCATGAGAATCATGGACAATCCAAGCAAAAGGAAAATCATGAAGATAACGGTAAAAAAGTTGGTCATGAAAAACATGAAGATAACGGTAAAAAAGTCGGTCACGAAAAACATGAAGAAAATCATGAAGATAACGGTAAAAAAGTTGGTCACGAAAAACATTAAGAAAAACAAGGGAATACTGTGGTAAAATGGTCACTTCATTAGTGACCGTTTTGTTATTTATAGCAGAGGGGAGGAGAGGGACTACCTGTGTTAAGTTTATTGATGAAAGTCGTAAAAAAAGCGGCAATAGAAGATGTAGTATTAAATATACAAAAAAATGAAGAGGATAAGGAAGCTTTTATCGCTCAGTATCGGCCTTTTATTCTAAAATCGATTTCGGCAGTCTGTCGCCGTTATATTACAGAACAGGACGATGAATATAGCATTGGACTGTTTGCATTTCATCAAGCCATTGAACAATATTCATATAAAAAAGGGAAATCTTTTCTTTCGTTTGCTGAGCTTCTTATAAAAAGAGATGTAATTGATTATATACGTAAGGAGTCTAGGCATAACCTCGTCTTTTTAAAAGAAGACCAGCAAGAGGAAACAATAGAAACGCAGACGGCGCTTACGGAATATATGAAAGAGATAGAGAACAGCAACCGGAAGGAAGAAATTCTTCATTTTCAACGTGTGCTATCTGAGTTTAAAATTTCGTTTACTGAGCTTGTGAAGGAGTCTCCGAAGCATCGTGATACGCGGGAGCATTTAATGGGAATTGTAAAGATTATTATAAAAGAGGAGAAAATGATAGAAGAGCTATTCCGAAAGAAAAAGTTACCTCTTAAACAAATTGAACCATATGTTAGAACAAGTCGCAAAACGCTAGAAAGACATAGGAAATACATCATTGCAATGTGCATTGTTTTTGTAAACAACTACATATATATTCAAGAATATATAAGAGGTGGGCAGGGGAATGAATAAAGGAATTGTGATGGATATAAAAAAACACAGCATAACTGTGTTGACACCGGACGGAGAATTTATTAATTGTAAGAAGAAATTAAACTCTTATATAATCGGACAGGAAATTGTATTTCATGAACAAGAAAAAAGAAAAATGCCTTTTTCAGTTCCTTCAATATTAAAACCGGCATCGCTTATGTTAGCTTGTTTTCTATGTGTTTTTTTATTTTTATTTAATCAGCCGAAAGAACAAGCGCTTGCCTATGTTTCTATCGATATTAACCCAAGCATAGAAGCGAGTGTGACAAAGGATCTTCGTGTTACGGAATTACGAGCTTGCAATGATGATGGCAAGCGAATTTTAAAAGAAATAAAAGGGTGGAAAAATGAGCATTTGCAAGACGTAGTGCGTACGATTGTAAAACAAAGCAAAGAAGATGGGTACTTAACGAGTGATAAGCAAGTTATGCTAACATCTGTTGCGAAAGAAAAGTCACTAGAGTCGCAGTTGCAGAAGGCTATGAAAGAGTTAAAAAGTGAGTATGACGCAAAACACGTTACAGTCATATATCAGGAAAGTACTATGCAGATCAGGGAGAATGCCCAAAAAGCAGGAGTCAGCACAGGGATTTATTTGAAACAGGAAAATGAGAAGAAGAAATCGTCTGTCTCGCCGGCATCGCCGCAAGTGCAGGAGGAACAACCTTCTGAAGTACATTCACAGCCGGAGTCATCAACTCATTCTGATTCGCCATCGAATTCCTCTTCTTCTGTGCAACAAGAAAGAAATGAGCCGAAAAGGCAACAAGAAAAAGAACGAGAACCAGCTCACGTGCAGCCGCCGCAGGAAAGAAATAACGGCCATAGAGAAGAAAATAATAAAGAACAAAAAAAGGAATATAAGGAACAGAAAAAAGAGGACATAGAGCAAAAAAAGGAACAGAAAAAAGAATATCACGAACAGAAAAAAGAACAAAAAGAGTATGAAAAAGGGCAGAAAGAACAACAAAAAGAAGATAAGCATGGAAATTCTTCAAAGCATGAAGAAAAAGAAAAGGGAAAACATAATCAGTAAAAAGGTATCTTTGTATACGAAGTAATTCCGTTCTCATAACACGGTAATTCATATTATAAATCCTATGCCTAATAAAAAAGCAACGCTTAGAAATCTATCATTCTGAGCGTTGCTTTTTTTGCGTCCCCGTTAGTTTAGTAAACTATTTTCATTTCAGGAAATACCTCTATTAAGTTATTACATCACCACGCAGCCGGATAGTACTCCTACTCAGGACTTTGTAGTTCGTCTTTTACAGGAATATGAAAAGTGCATATAAACCAATTTTGTAATATTGTTAAAAAATTCTAAAAAGTCCTTCCTTTTTGTTTTTTTTTGTTATATAATATAAACATAAAAACCAAAACTGTTATAAAACAGTTTGTAAAAAGGAGAGGCTAATATGTCGACGCAAACTTCGCGGGTTACACTCGTTGGAGAAGTATTACCGGCGTATTTGGAGATTTTGACACCAGAAGCACTCACATTTATTAAAGAGTTGCATGAGAACTTTAACGGACGCCGCAAGGAATTACTGCAGAAACGAGTGGAAAAACAAAAGAGAATTGATGCAGGAGAGTTGTTGCATTTTTTAGAGGAAACTGCAAATGTTCGGGCAGATGATTGGACGATTGCACCGCTTCCGAATGATTTACAAGATCGGCGCGTAGAAATTACCGGGCCAGTTGACCGTAAAATGGTTATTAATGCTCTTAATTCAGGAGCGCATGTCTTTATGGCGGACTTTGAAGATTCAAATGCGCCGACATGGCAAAATGCAATGGAAGGCCAAATAAATTTACGAGATGCAGTTAAGAGAACGATTTCATATACAAATGAAAATGGTAAGGAATATCGTCTCAATGAACGAACAGCTGTATTAATGGTGCGGCCTCGCGGATGGCATTTACAAGAAAAGCATGTGTTAGTAGATGGTGAAGAAGTATCAGCTAGTTTATTAGATTTTGGATTGTTCTTTTTTCATAACGCAAAGGAGTTAATGAAAAAGGGGAGTGGCCCATACTTTTACTTACCGAAAATGGAAAGTTACTTAGAAGCTAGGTTATGGAATGATGTGTTCGTATTTGCGCAAAAATACATTGGCATTCCAAATGGAACAATTAAAGCGACGGCACTGCTCGAGACGATTCACGCTTCATTTGAGATGGATGAGATGTTGTATGAGCTTCGTGATCATTCAGCAGGGTTAAACTGCGGACGCTGGGATTACATTTTTAGTTTCATAAAAACGTTTCGCAATCATGACCAGTTTTTACTTCCGGACCGGGCACAGGTGACGATGAGTGTTCCGTTTATGCGCGCGTATTGTTTACGCGTCATTCAGACGTGTCATCGCAGGGGGGCACCAGCAATTGGCGGAATGGCAGCGCAAATTCCAATTAAGAACAATCCGGAAGCAAATGAAGCAGCATTTGAGAAAGTGCGTGCCGATAAAGAGCGCGAGGCTTGTGATGGACATGACGGGACTTGGGTTGCCCACCCGGGACTTGTTCCTGTAGCGATGGAAGTATTTGATCGCATCATGACAACGCCAAACCAAATTTATCGAAAACGAGAAGAAATTTGTATAACAGAACAAAAATTATTAGAAGTTCCGGCGGGAACGATTACAGAAACGGGCCTACGTACAAATATTAGCGTCGGTATTCAATATATTGCATCGTGGTTAAGCGGCAGGGGAGCTGCACCTATTTATCATTTAATGGAAGATGCGGCAACTGCAGAGATTTCAAGGGCACAAGTGTGGCAATGGATTCGTCATAAGGAAGGGAAGCTTGAGGATGGAAGAAAGGTTACACTTGCATTAGTAGAGCAATTTAAAGCAGAGGAACTAGCCAAAATAGAGCAAGAGATTGGTAGTGATCGTTTTGAAAAAGGACGATTTGTCGAAGCTACGAAACTATTTACGAATCTAGTTCGAAATGATGATTTTGTATCATTTTTAACGTTACCGGGGTATGAAATTTTATAAAGGAGATGGAAAAAATGGGAAATGAAAGAATCGAACAATTACAAGAGAGCTGGGAAATGGATACACGCTGGCAAGGAGTAACACGTCCGTATTCTGCAGAGGATGTTATTCGTCTTCGCGGATCGGTTGATATTGAATATACGTTAGCACGTCGCGGTTCAGAAAAACTTTGGAATTCTCTTCATAGTGAAGACTACGTTCATGCGTTAGGGGCATTAACTGGAAATCAAGCAATGCAGCAAGTAAAGGCTGGGTTAAAAGCAATTTATTTAAGCGGCTGGCAAGTAGCGGCCGATGCGAATTTATCAGGTCATATGTATCCAGACCAAAGTTTGTATCCAGCAAATAGTGTACCGGCAGTTGTAAAACGGATAAATCAAACGCTGCAGCGTGCGGATCAAATTCAGCATATGGAAGGAAGCGGCGATGTTGATTACTTCGTGCCAATTGTTGCTGATGCAGAGGCGGGATTTGGCGGACAACTAAATGTATTTGAGCTGATGAAAGGAATGATCGAGGCAGGAGCATCTGGTGTTCACTTTGAAGATCAACTTTCTTCTGAAAAGAAATGTGGTCATTTAGGCGGAAAGGTATTGTTGCCAACACAAACGGCAGTGCGTAATTTAATATCAGCACGTCTTGCAGCAGATGTAATGGGAGTACCAACGCTCATTATTGCTAGAACAGATGCTGACGCAGCTGATTTAATTACAAGTGATATCGACCCTGTTGATCAACCATTTATTACGGGAGAAAGAACACCAGAAGGCTTCTTCCGAACGAAAGCTGGACTGGATCAAGCAATTGCGCGCGGCTTAGCGTATGCTCCGTATGCCGACCTTGTCTGGTGTGAAACATCAGAACCGAATTTAGAAGATGCAAAACGCTTTGCAGAAGCAATCCATGAAAAGTTCCCAGGAAAACTATTAGCTTATAACTGTTCACCGTCCTTTAACTGGAAGAAAAAATTAGATGATAAAACAATTGCAAACTTCCAAAAAGAAATTGCATCTTATGGATATAAATTCCAATTTGTAACACTTGCTGGCTTCCATGCTTTAAATTATGGCATGTTTGAGCTAGCACGCGGTTATAAAGAACGCGGTATGGCTGCGTACTCAGAGCTGCAGCAAGCAGAATTTGCAGCAGAACAGTACGGTTACTCAGCAACACGTCATCAACGTGAAGTTGGTACAGGATATTTTGATGAAGTAGCACAAGTCATTACGGGCGGAACTTCGTCAACGACAGCATTGAAAGGATCGACAGAGGCAGAGCAGTTTACACGATGATAAAAGAGAGGGGCAGCTTTCAAGGGCCACTCAAAAAATCCATTAAAAATAAGAAGATAACTCCTATTGTATATAGGGGGTTATCTTCTTTTTGATTTCTGTATATTGATAAAGCAGGCAATTTTTCATGTGTACTTTCACTATAGAATCAAACCAATGAAAGACTTTTGTAACATTTATGAAAGAGAAATGAAAGGTATTTAAACTAAAATAAATGTATCGGAATTGATTTTAGTTTAATTCGTAGTAAAAATCACATGTGACTTGCATTATAATTTCATGTTGCTAAAGAAGAATTGCTGTATGAGGAAAAGGGCACTGTCGGAAGGCATTGCTTTTTTAATATTAATATAATCTAAATATAAGGAGATAACGAATAATGAATAAAAACATCGTAGACATATCAAAATATAATGACAATATTAATTGGGACGTAGCTGCTCCGAATCTTGATTTAGCAATTTGTCGTGTGCAATATGGTTCAAATAAAGTAGATCATCTATATAAACAGCATGTGGAAAATTTAGAAGCACGTGGCATTCCTCACGCTGCATATGCATATGGTTGTTATGTATCTGTGGAAGATGCAATTGTAGAAGCAAAAGACTTTATGGCTCGCGTTAGTCCTAACGCTAAATTTCTAGTACTAGATGTTGAAGATGACACTTTAGCTAGTTGCGGTTCTACTAATCTAGCAAAAGCGTCACAAGCGTTCATTAATACTTGCAAAGCTGCAGGATGGAAAGTAGGTTTCTATGTATCTCATCATATGTATAAATCATATGGATTACAAAATGTAAAAGCTGATTTCCTTTGGATTCCTCGTTATGGAGCAAAACCTGCATATGCATGTGACTTATGGCAATATGCTGATAATGCAACAGGTGGTTATGTTGAAGGGATTGGGAATTGCGATGTAAACCGTTTAAATGGGGACAAGTCTCTAGAGTGGTTTACTGGTAAGGGAAGTAACAACAGTGCAGGAGATAATAAAGATGTTGTTTTACCTCCAGATTGGCAAACAAACAACTTGGGCGGTATCACTGTAACAGCGGATGTTGCGAATGTGCGAGAAAATGCATCTGCTAATGCAAAAGTTATGCGTCAAGTACAAAAAGGAAGCGGTCATGTTTACCTTGATTGGCATTATGATGGCTCTTACTTCTGGTACAAAATCGCGAATAATAACTGGTTACGTGCTGATGTTTGTAAAATCAACAAAGATGGAAAAAATAAAGGTGTCGTTTGGGTAAATGGTACTGATATCAACCTTAGAAAAGGTGCAAGTACTGGTGATGCTGTTGTTGAGAAGATTAATAAATCTGGAGCATATGATGTACATTATCGCCATGAAAATTGGATTTTCGTAAATGGTGGTGGATTGAAAACTGGCGGTTGGATGTATTTTGATGAGTCTTATGTAAGCTGGATTAGATAAATGAAGAAAGCCGCCCATTTTTAGTTGGGCGGCTTGTTCGTTAAGCTTGTGATGAAGGAAGATTAGCATGACTATAAGTGTTCCCACCCACTTCATTGAGCGCAGCTGCAATAAATGTAGTAATTAAGTCAGCTTTCGAGCTGGCTCTCTCTTTTATTACAAATATTTCAAAATAAAAAAATTGAAATTGTATATAAGATAATTTTATTTTTTATAGGAAGAGTATGTAGTTTCATTCTGTTATTCATACAGACGTATAAAAAGAAATTTTAATTTATTACTAATTAATTGTAAAAAAATTGAAAATATCAGGTATTTTACGTATAAAATGGTACAATTATCCATGTAGATAATTGCATGAAATTATCCAAATTTGACAAAGGAGAGGAAGAAAATGACTGGTAAAGTCGAAAGGTACACACCGCAGTACATTGTGAATTCAAAAACGATTGCACTGCTTCCAATCGTTTTAAATGATAAACGTATTGTAACGCGTGTGATTGAAGAAAATGATGAATTTTTTGTGTATCAAAAGCCACTTGAGATTGTGGAACAAAGTTGTCGTCAATATGGAGCTAGCTTTGGCGGACGAAAAGATGGTACAAAAGAATACACAGGCTTTACGCATAAAGCACCGATTGCAATTAGTCCTACAGATTATATCTATTTCTTCCCTACATTTTCTTACTCCCGCAAAGAATGTGCCTGGTTGTCGCATTTTCATATTGAAAATATAACAAAACTTCCACATGGAAATATTCTAATTGAATTCATTAATGGTCAAACAATTAAGCTAGAAGTATCTAAAAACAGCTTTGAAAATCAACGAAATCGAACAGCACAACTTCGAGCAGAATTTGAAGATAGAAAAAGAAAACAGGCGGCGACAAAATTTTTACTAGTGAATCAAAATGAGGTTTTAGAGTTAACGCCTGCATACGAAAAAATGTATCTTTTTAAAAAAGAAGATTGATAATATGAAGTGAAAATGAGCCAAAAGGCAAATAAGTGCCTTTTGGCTCATTACTTTTTTCCGTTATTGACAATATATCGGTACTTTTCACGATATATCGACCACTTTTTAGAATATATCGACGCTTTTCACAATATATCGGCGATTCGACACGATTTAAAGACCCTTCGACGGCATTCGACACAAAAGTAGTCGATCTGCCGAGCTGAAACAGATCCTGATCGGCTTTCCCCTCTAAAAAGAATTTTTTCCTTTATTAGCAGAACTTTTTTTCTGTTTTAAACAGTCATTATGTGAGATAATTTAAATATATATAAATCCATTTTAATTTTTCGACATCTCACTTTATGCGCGGCTAGATGGCTCGTCCATCTAAAAAGAAAAAGTGTTTTTATGTCATTTTTTAATTTGTATTTATATAGATGAGTCCCCAAAGCATATCTATTATCGTATAGTGTGCGTTCTACTATTTCTCAATCTCCCTAATAAAAATTTAACTGGGGCTTTATATATATTCATTTTAATTTGTCGACATGCTTGCTTTCTCCTTTTGTTTTAAATATTGCGTATGGTAGAAATGCGCGGCTAGATGCTCTCGTCTCCCCCCGAAAAAAGGAGATTTTTATGTTGGTTTTTTAACTTGTATATATAGTTATTTGTTCTACATAAATTAAACAAGATTTTTTGAAGGTGATGAAAAATGAAACCTATTAAACTGCTATTTTCTGTAACTGTAGCATCTATTACGTTATTAACCTCGGTTAATAGTGCGTTTGCTAATAGTACACTTATTATTCCAGAGTTACCTAAGGAACCATACCGCAATGGTATAGGCATGTACGAAGGAGTTATAGCACATTCAACTGCTACTCCTGAGGTACCGGCAATTAACATTCAACGTTTTCAGTCTCGTACATGGTCAAACGCTTTTGTTCATTATGTTGTGGATTGGGATGAGACGATTCAGACTGCGAGTACAAAATATCGTGCGTGGGGGGCAGGGCCAACTGCGAATGAAAGATTTGTTCAAGTTGAATTAAGTGAGACGAAAAATCCAGTAAAGTTTAAACGCTCGTACGATCGTTATGTAAGGCTGCTAGCGGAGATTTTACGTAACCGACATATTCATCCGTCTAAAGGGTTATTGACCCATAAAGATGTTACATATAAGTTCGGTGGTACTGATCATGAAGATCCATTAGCTTACTTAGCTAGTCACGGCGTATCGGAAGCGAAATTTCGTGCGGATGTGTTAAAAGCATATAATGGGAATGCTCTTTCAGGCGGGGCGAAAGTGCAGCAAATGAATAAGGCACAAGGTACGGTATATGTTAATAGAAATAATGTGAATTTACGTTCCGGCCCATCAACGAGTAATAGTATTATTCGGAAAGTGCAAAAGGGAGAAGTATATAAAGTGTCCGGGAAATCAGGAAACTGGTTAAATGTTGGCGGGAATCAGTGGATTTACAATGATGCATCGTACATTCGATACACGAAAAAATAATCGTTCTTTACATGTATTTGAACTCTTTTTTTCATAATGTAAGTTCTTAAAATAAAAGAATCGGCGCTCAATAAGCATCGATTTTTTTATTTTTATAAATTATGTTGTACATTCTTTTTTCAATATGGTATAGTCAATATATAGTTGAATACTTAAATCAAGCAATCCATATATTATCAAGTGCCGTGAAACTAGCGAGAAAAATTATGTATGTATTCTGTTTCGCATTTGGTAATGTGTGGATTCTTTTTTTATGTTGTGAAAACTAAACAATATATTTATTTTTAGGAGGAAGTTATTATGAAAACAGGTCAAGTAAAATGGTTTAACAATGAAAAAGGTTTCGGTTTCATCGAAGTTCCAGGCGAAAACGATGTATTCGTACATTTCTCTGCTATTACAACTGAAGGTTTCAAATCTTTAGAAGAAGGCGAAAAAGTTAGCTTTGAAGTAGAAGAAGGTAACCGTGGACCTCAAGCTAAAAACGTTGTAAAACTATAATCTTATAGATCATAGTAAAAAAGGATGGCATTTGCCATCCTTTTTTTTATTTGTAAAAGGATTTTTTCTAAGGAATATGGAAAATAAATATATATTTAGTTGTCAGATAGATTATTTCCCCTAATTGTTCAATAATGGTAAAGTATAACAAGAAAAAGTAAACGATCAATTTTTGTAACTACTCAGTCACTCTATGAAAAAAAGACAGAAAAGCAATTTTTTTAATGGCCTGGGAGGGACTGGCAATGCACCGGAGTTTCCTGCCACGTGCAAAGTTTTAAAACAAAGAAAGGCAATTATAATTCATTAGAGCAAGGTAAAGGGGTACATAGTAGAATGGATTTTCAAACAATTAAAGAATATTTCACAATAGAAAATATGGAACATTTGTTAAAGAGCTATCAAGCATTTGGTCCGTTAATTGGCATTGGACTTCCGATGATTGAAGCGTTTATTCCAGCTTTGCCACTCTTTTTATTTGTGATGGCAAATGCAGTTGCCTTTGGTTTATGGCTTGGCTTTTTTTATTCATGGCTCGGTTCATGTATAGGGGCAATGCTTGTGTTTTTTATCATTCGTCGTTTTGGGAGAAGTCGCTTTTTTGCTTTTGTAAATAGACATCCACGAGTTCGCAGTGCGATGACATGGATTGAGCGAAAAGGATTTGCACCCATTTTCCTTTTATTTTGTTTTCCGTTTACCCCGTCAGCGCTGATTAATGTAGTAGCGGGTTTGTCGCGTATTAGTAAGCGGCAGTTTATTTTAGCACTTTCACTTGGCAAACTTGTGATGATTTTCGTGTTAAGTTACGTTGGCCATGATCTTGCATCTTTTATGCATAAGCCGGTAAAAACAACAATCGTACTAGGTATCATTTTTGTTTTATGGTATGTCGGAAAGAAAATTGAAGTAAAGCTTGAACTGAGCAGAGACTAAACTTCGTAAGTGAGCGCACCCCTGTTATTGAAAAGAGAAAGGGATGTGGCATGATGAAGCGAAAGTGGAAAAAAGAAAGTATAGAGTGGATGAGAGTCATTTTAATAGGTGTTTTATTAGCTGTATTTTTTCGCACTTTTTTCTTTGCAACGTATGTTGTCGAAGGTAAGTCGATGATGCCTACGCTCCAAGATGGTAATATGCTGATCGTGAATAAAGTTGGCTATCAGTTTGGTGAATTGCACCGCTTTGATGTTGTTGTTTTTCATGCAAATGAACAGGAAGATTATGTGAAACGAATTATCGGACTTCCAGGTGACAAAATTGCCTACAAACATGATAAACTATATATTAACGGACAATTTATTGAAGAGCCGTATTTAGATGCATACAAAAAGCAAATTCATGGTAGACAGTTAACAGGAGATTTTACCCTAGAAGAGTTAACAGACGAACAGGTTGTTCCGCAAGGGTTTATCTTTGTTATTGGAGATAATCGTTTAGGAAGCTGGGATAGTCGTCACTTCGGATTTGTAAAAATAGAACAAGTTGTTGGAAAAGTTGATTTACGCTATTGGCCAATCAATGAAGTACAAACAAATTTCTCTAAAGGGTAATTCGAAATTTCGAATTACCTTCTTTTTCGGATAGATCTTGATTGATCGACGTTTACTTATAGAAAGGCGGGTTTACATGTCACTTCGATTTATAATAGGACGAGCTGGAAGTGGAAAGAGTACGATGTGTTTGCAAGAAGTGCAGCAAGAGCTGCAGCATCGTCCAAAAGGTGAAACGATTTTATATCTTGTGCCAGAGCAAATGACATTCCAAACGCAGCAAGCATTAATTAATGGAGACGTAAGCGGCTCGATTCGTGCACAAGTGTTTAGTTTTTCGCGGTTAGCGTGGAAGGTGCTTCAAGAAGTAGGCGGAGCAAGCCGCCTTCATATTGATGAATCTGGTGTGCATATGTTGCTTCGTAAAATTGTCGAGGCGCGTAAAGAAGAATTATATGTTTTTCAGAAAGCAGCAGAGCAAAACGGATTTTTTGAACAACTGGGCAGTATGATTACGGAATTTAAACGACACAATTTAACGCCGTCAAATGTGTATGCGATGTGGCAGGAATTAGAGGCTCATAGCAATGGCAATGAACAGAAACTGTTAGCGAACAAAATGTATGATTTGCAGCTTCTATATGATGATTTTGAACGAGCGTTAATTGGAAAATATTTAGATTCTGAAGATTATATGCAGCTTTTATTTGAAAAGCTTCCCTATTCAGAGTATGTGAAGGATAGCATCATTTATATTGATGGATTTCATACATTTTCACCGCAAGAGTTAGAAATTGTAAGGCAACTACTGCGATGCGGAGCAAAGATGACAATTGCACTCACGATTGATGAGCAGACGTTATCACAGCAAGTAGATGAACTGGATTTATTTTATCAAACGCTGGTTACGTATGAAAAAATCAAACAAGTAGCAAGTGAAGAGAAAATTGTTATTGAAAATACGATTTTCATGCGAGAAGAGCCGCGTTTTATGTCACCAGCACTTGCGCATTTAGAGGCGCATTTTGATTCTCGTCCGTATGCAGAGTTTCAAGGTGAGTCACACATTACACTATATGCTGCGGCTAATTTGCGGGCAGAAGTGGAAGGTGTTGCGCGCGAAATTCGCAGATTAGTAGCAGAAGAAGGGTATCGTTACCGTGATATCGCAGTGCTTCTTCGTAACGGAGAAAGCTATTACGATATGATGAAGACATTGTTTACTGATTATAATATTCCGTTCTTTATTGATGAAAAACGCCCTATGCTTCACCATCCATTAATTGAGTTTATTCGCTCTGCGTTAGAAGTTATTAGTGGGAATTGGCGTTATGACGCGGTATTTCGTTGTATAAAAACCGAACTGTTGTACCCGTTAGATGGAAATAAAGCGAAAATCCGTGATGAAATGGACGAATTTGAAAATTACTGTTTAGCGTATGGCGTGCGAGGGAAACGATGGACTTCGGAAGAGCCGTGGACATATCGCCGTTACCGTTCATTAGATGGTGTACATGGCGGTCAAACAGATAGCGAACGAGAAATGGAAGAAAAGATTAATCGTCTTCGTGAGATTGTTCGCACACCGATTATTCGTTTGCAAAAGCGATTAAAACGGGCAAGAGCGACAATGAGTATGTGTGAAGCAGTTTACTTATTTTTAGAAGAGCTAGACGTTCCGAAAAAATTAGAAGCGTTACGCCTGCAAGCAGAAGAGGAAGGGAATTTCTTATTTGCTAATGATCATGATCAAGTATGGGAACAAGTCATCACGCTGCTAGATACGTGCGTTGAAATGCTAGGAGACGAGAAGATGTCTCTGTCTATGTTTGTAAATGTGATGACAACAGGTTTAGAGTCGCTCCAGTTCGCGAATATTCCACCGTCTTTAGATCAAGTGTTAATTGCAAATATTGACCGTTCGCGTCTTTCAAATATTCGAGCAGCATTTGTAATTGGAGCAAATGAAGGGATTATTCCAGCGGCGCCATCAGATGATGGAGTATTATCTGATGAAGAACGAGAAGTACTTGTTTCAGCAGGAATCGAACTGGCACCAACAGCGCGGCAAAAGTTACTCGATGAACAATTTGTCATTTATCAAACAGTGACAAGGGCAGCAGAGAAGTTATATATTTCTTGTCCACTTGCAGATGAAGAAGGGAAGACGCTATTAACATCTAGCTTCATAAAGAAAGTGAAAAGAATGTTCCCATCTGCTGCTGAAATCTTTTTAACGAATGATGTCAATGATTTGTCTCATAGTGAGCAAATTTCATACGTTGCGACGCCAGAAGTGACACTTTCTTATTTAACGCAGCAACTCCAAAATTGGAAACGATACGGTTTTGAAGGGAATCTTTCTTTCTGGTGGGATGTATACAATTTTTATGTTACAACGCCGGAATGGAAACAAAAGAGCATTCGTGTGTTATCCAGTTTGTTTTACCGAAACCGGGCTCGTAAATTAAGCAACGCCGTAAGCGAGGAGTTATACGGTGACAAAATTAAAGGCAGCGTATCACGTATGGAGCTCTTTAATCGCTGTGCGTATGCTCATTTTGCGCAGCATGGCTTATCTTTAAAAGAACGTGATATTTTTAAATTAGATGCACCAGATATCGGGGAACTGTTCCATGCCGCTTTGAAAAAAATTGCTGATAAATTATTGAAAGAAAAGCGGACTTGGGCTGATTTAACAGTAAAAGAGTGTGAATATCTTTCCGTTACAGTGATTGAAGAATTAGCGCCGCTTTTGCAACGCCAAATTTTATTAAGTTCCAACAGACATCATTATTTAAAACATAAATTGCAGCAAATCATTTTCCGTACGTCACTTGTGTTACGAGAGCATGCAAAGTCGAGTGGATTTGTACCTGTTGATTTAGAAGTCGGATTTGGTATGGGCGGAACAAACTCGTTGCCAGCTATGAAATTTGGATTACCAAATGGTGTGGAAATGGAAGTGGTTGGGCGAATTGACCGCGTTGATAAAGCGGAAGATGAAACGGGCACGTTTTTACGTATTATCGATTATAAATCGAGTGCGAAAAAATTAGATTTAACGGAAGTGTATTACGGCCTAGCACTGCAGATGCTAACATATTTAGATGTTGTCACAACAAACGCAAGCAAATGGATGGAGCGTGGCGGAAATGTAAATCCTGCCGGAGTCCTGTATTTCCATATTCATAATCCAATTGTTGAAATGAAAGGCGACGTGTCAGAGGCTGAAATAGAACAAGAAATTTTAAAGAAATTTAAAATGAAAGGGCTTGTCCTTGGAGACGCTGATGTCGTGCGCTTAATGGATAACACATTAACGACAGGAAGCTCGAACATCATTTCAGCGGGTCTTAAAAAAGATGGCAGCTTTAGTGCTCGTTCTGATATTGCGAGTGAACAAGAATTTGATGTACTGCAAAAATACGTACATCGTACATTTGAAAACATCGGAACAGATATAACAGAAGGTGTCATCGATATCGCGCCGTATAAAATGGGGAACAAAACAGCATGTACGTTTTGTAATTTCCGCTCTGTTTGTCAATTTGACGAGTCGTTAGAAGATAACAAATACAGAGCACTGCAAGATATGAAAGATAGTGAAGCATTAGAGAAGATGAGAGAGGAGACCCAGTCATGATTCGAACTTGGCCAGCAAAACCAGAAGGAAGTCAGTGGACCGAGGATCAGTGGAAAGCAATCGTTGCGGATGGCCGTGATATTTTAGTTGCAGCTGCAGCTGGGTCGGGAAAAACAGCGGTACTTGTTGAACGTATTATTCGGAAAATGATTCGAGAGGACAATCCAGTTGATGTCGATCGATTGCTTGTCGTAACGTTTACGAATGCAGCGGCGCAAGAGATGAAAAACCGAATTGGAGAAGCGCTAGAAAAAGTATTGACCCTTGATCCAGTTTCGCCGCACATTCGCAAACAGCTGAGTCTTCTAAACAGAGCATCGATTTCGACAATTCATTCTTTCTGTTTACAAGTGATTCGAACGTATTATTATATGCTCGATGTTGATCCGCGTTTTCGCATTGCGAATGAAACGGAGAATGAATTGTTAAAAGAAGAAGTTCTCGATGACATATTAGAAGCAGAGTACGGCATGGAGAATAATGAGTTGTTTTTTGAACTTGTCGATCGTTACACGAGCGACCGCACTGACGATGATCTGCAGCGGATGATTTTGGCGCTTCATACTGAGTCAAGAGCGCATCCGGATCCGAACGGCTGGCTTGATAAATTAGTTGATGCATATAACGTCGAAGGAAAAACAATTGCAGATTTACAGTACGCTTCGTATTTATTAGAGGATGTAAAGGTGCAGTTGGAAACGGCAAAGCAATATATTGAAAAAGCGATTGAGCTTGCGATGTTACCAGACGGCCCAGCACCGCGCGTTGAAACGCTGCAGGCGGATCTTTTGTTACTTCAGAACTTGTCCGAAGCAGCTTACGGTTCTTGGACAAGCACATATGAAGCGATGCAAACTGCTTCTTGGCAAACGTTAAAGCGTATTAAAAAGAGTGATTATAATGAAGAGATTGTGAAGCAAGTTGATGGTTTGCGGAATAAAGCGAAAGATGAAGTAAAGAAACTGCATGAAGAATTATTTAGCCGTAGTCCAGAAAGTTTTTTACGCGATTTTCAAGATATGCACCCTGTGCTGCAAAAGCTTGTTAATCTTGTAAAAGTATTTACAGAACAGTTCCAAGCGATTAAGCGCGATAAAGGGATGGTTGATTTTACAGATTTAGAGCATTTTTGCTTACAAATTTTAAGTGAGCGTACAAATGAGGGAGAACTGCGTCCATCACCAGTTGCGTGGCAGTACCGTCAAAAGTTTACAGAAGTGCTTGTTGATGAATATCAAGATACAAATTTTGTGCAAGAATCGATTATTAAGCTTGTAACGAAAGATTCGGAGCAAGATGGTAATTTATTTATGGTCGGCGATGTGAAGCAAAGTATTTATCGCTTCCGTTTAGCAGAGCCAGGACTATTTTTAGGGAAATATAAACGTTTTACATCTGAAGGCATCGATGGTGGCATGAAAATTGATTTAGCGAAAAACTTCCGCAGTCGTCATGAAGTACTCGCAGGGACAAACTATATTTTTAAACAAATTATGGGCGAAGCTGTCGGAGAAATTGATTATGATGAAGACGCTGAGTTAAAGCTTGGAGCGAGCTATCCGGAAGGGGAGGATACAGCAGCAGAATTGCTGTTTATCCATCAATCTGATAGCGAAGCAACGGATGAAGAGGAAGGCGTTGAATTAGAAAAGGCGCAATTAGAAGCGCGCCTCATTGCCCAAAGAATAAAAGCAATGGTCGATTCTGGTTATGAAATATATGACCGAAAAACAAACGGCATGCGCCCTGTTACGTATCGTGATTTTGTTATTTTACTGCGCTCGATGCCGTGGGCGCCGCAAATTATGGAAGAGTTAAAACAGCAAGGTATTCCTGTGTATGCAGAGCTTGCGACAGGTTATTTTGAAGCGACAGAAGTGAATGTAATGATGAACTTGTTTCGCGTCATTGATAATCCGGCGCAAGATATTCCGTTAGCAGCTGTGCTTCGTTCGCCAATTGTTGGATTAACAGACGAAGAACTGGCGACGCTGCGTTCTCATGGGAAAAAGGGCTCCTTTTATGAAGTAATGCGCTCGTTTTTGCAAGGCGCACCTTTAGAGGAAGAGAAAGAATTGCATGAGAAAATATCATGGTTTTACGAGCATTTACAAGAGTGGCGTGAATTTGCGCATCAGCAGTCGCTTTCTGATTTAATTTGGAAAGTGTATCGTGAAACAGGTTATTATGACTTTGTGGGTGGTCTTCCCGCTGGTAAGCAACGCCAGGCAAACCTTCGCGTCTTATATGACCGTGCTCGTCAATATGAATCGACTTCATTCCGTGGTTTATTCCGCTTCTTGCGTTTTATTGAGCGGATACTAGAACGCGGTGATGATATGGGAACAGCACGTGCACTTGGTGAACAAGAAGATGTTGTGCGCATTATGACCATTCATAAAAGTAAGGGACTAGAGTTTCCAGTTGTATTTGTCGCAGGGCTTGGCAGACGTTTTAATACACAAGATTTAATGAAACGTTTCTTGCTGCATAAAGATTACGGATTTGGTTCGCAGTTTATTGATCCGAAAAAGCGTATTAAATATACGACATTATCGCAGCTTGCGATTAAGCGCAAAATGAAAATGGAGCTGATTGCCGAAGAAATGCGCGTTTTATATGTAGCGTTAACACGTGCGAAAGAAAAGCTCATTTTAATTGGAACTGTAAAAGATAAAGAAAAAGAAATCCAGAAATGGTTAGATGCCCGCGAACATACCGAATGGTTATTGCCGGATTATGTACGTGCCGGGGCGACTTGTTATTTAGATTGGATTGTACCATCATTATGCAGACATAAAGATAGCGACATGCTTTTGCAGATGGGACAAGGAAGTATTCCAGCTGATTTATACGAATATGATGCAAACTGGAAAGTAGAAGCGGTTGACGCGGCAGAGTTGCAAGCACCGGAGCCAATGAAAGAAGAAAAACAAGAGTTATTAGAAGCGCTCAGGGAGCAGAAAGCAGTTTCTCTTTGCAGTGAAAAGCAAGAGGAAGTGTATAAAAGGTTAACATGGCAGTACAGATTCGAAGATGCAGCAACGCACCGCGCCAAGCAATCTGTTACGGAAATTAAACGAAACTACCAATCGCAAGAGGGTAGTGATACGTCGTTTATTAAACGAGTTCGTGCACCAATTGAAACGCGTCCGCGTTTTATGGAGAAAAAAGGACTTACGTATGCAGAACGCGGGACGGCCGTTCATACGGTTATGCAGCATGTAAACTTAGCGAAAGCAATAACGATTGAAGTAATTCAAGAACAAATTGCGGAAATGGTAAATAAAGAGCTGTTAACATTTGAACAAGCAGAAGAAATAGCACCGGAAAAAATTGTTGCATTTTTTGAAACAGAACTCGGAAAACGATTATTAGCTGCAAAGCATGTAGAGCGCGAAGTACCGTTTACAATGATGTTATCAGCAGATGAAGCATATCAAGATTGGACAGATGAACAAGACGAATCTATCCTTGTTCAAGGGGTTATCGATTGTATGATTGAGGAAGAAGATGGCATCGTTTTAATTGATTTTAAAACAGATACAATTGAAGGGCGATTCCCAGGTGGATTCGAACAAGCGCGGCCAATATTAGAAGAACGGTACAAAACACAGCTTGCCCTTTATCGCAAGGCGTTAGAGAAAAGTCTACATCAATCTGTAAAAGAAACATATTTATATTTCTTTGATGGTAGTCACGTATTGCAAGTAGATTGATGGAAAATGAGAAAACGGAGGGAATCCCTCCGTTTTTTTGTTTTCCGCGCTATGCTGTTCCGATTTGATCTTGATCAGCTACATCGGAATCAAATGTATTTGTACCACTTACACCGTTAAATGTATTTAAAACAAATGCAACATTTGATGAACCGGATCCGTTGTAAGCTTTCGTATTTTCTTTTGGAGATACATTATAGAAATCTCCTAAGTTAAAAGAACCGTTACTATTTTGAACGACTAAATTTCCGACAAGAGACGGCATGTTTTCACCTACTTCAAATTCCTTTTATGGTACTATATGCGTTCTTGGTGAAAAGGTTCTTTTGTAACAAAGTGGCGAATTTGTAAAATGCGTGAGTTTGCAAATACGTAATCAATAGATCCAATATGAAGACAAGAGGCGTTTAGCATACTTTGAATGGTAATGCAGTCTACCTCGATAAAGGGATTTGTATTAATGACTGTCATTCGCACTTCGTTGACACGAGTTGGAATTGTAATTTTATCGTCGACAAATATTTTATATGCTTCCATGTCTCCTTCTTTAGAAATAAAGTTAGCAATTTCACGCTGGACGATAATCGCTCTAGTTTTTAATTCTGCATGATTTGAATCACCAACTTGAACAACAGAACTGAGTCCTAGCGTCATGACATCGGACTGATGAACAACGGAAATATGTCGAAACAAAACGAGCCCTCCTTATCGAGGAGTGGTAGGTACAGCGGTTACGAGTGGTACAAATGGTCCGCCTGTAACCGATTCAAACGGTGTATCTAAAATAGAAGATGAAATAATAAGGTTTGCATCGCCGACTAAGAATAAAGCAGACGAAGATATCCCAAGAGATCGAATATTTCCGACTTTGATTTCATGATTAATGACAGTAAAATTCATATGCACTTACTCCTTTCGGAAGTTACGTGGTATATGCTGAATAAAGGAAAGAAATGCTTTATCAATATCTTGTTTCATTGCTCGAATAATGACATCTTTCATATACTGCGGATTCGATGTAATTTCGGGATGCGGCTGTACTTGAGATAAATAGTACGGGAGACGATGTTCCATTTGTTGTTTTATATCATCAATCATCATTTGACGGTACATATCATCAAGAGGTGTTCGTTCTTCTTGCTCAAAATGAAGAATCCGGGTATACGCTTCTTCGTCTAGATAGCGATGCATTTCTTGAATGATGTCTTGATAAAAATCGGGATTTACTTGAGTTTCAGGATTTACTTTTAATGTTTCAGTCTCCACATCAAAGTCTTCAATTATTTCGCCCTTGCTCGTAAAAGGATTTAAACCAATATTTAATGTACCACTTAAAGTTTCGACTTTTAGTTGATCAAATTTATATTCGACTTTCCCAATTGAAGAAGATGGGCGCTGTTTTAGTTCTGCTATTTCCTCCGTTATTTGCGTTAGCTTTGTTTCTAAAATATTTATTCTTTCTTGTTGTTGTTGAATTACTTGTTGTAATTGTTGTAAATAAGTATACAGATCTTGATTCACTGCTAGAAGCCTCCTTTTTGATCTGGAGGGTATATTGGTATATGTCTATGATATTAGTCCGTTAAGAAGAACTAGGAGGGGGAGGGGAAACAGAAATAATTTGTCCCTGAGCTGTTAGCGGAGGGGTTGGTTGTGTAAATCCACCTGTATTCGAGAACTTTGATAATGTTTTTATACTACCTGCGCTTCCAATTTGAAAGACAGCTGAAGTTGTAAGGTTCTCTATTCTTATGTTTTTAATAATAATACTTTGGTGTACATACAGTTTCAATTTTTTTCCCTCCTTTAATAAGTAGCAGTGATTGGTTGATCGATTACATCATTATCGTTTACATTTGTTATGTTTTCGTAATTGTATATGGCTACCTGTTCTCCGACATTAAAAGAACCCGCTCCTGCAAATGCACGGGAATAACTAATGGGGCGAATGGCAAAAACATCTCCAATGTGAAATACACCACTTGATCCGACGTTAACAATATTAACGTGTCCAACCATTGCAGGCATAGAAAACACCTTTCATGTTAAAAGTTTTTGTATTTGTCCCTTTTTCATCTGAATGTCTATGATGGGAGTTTTACTCTATTATTGTATGGGCGTTTGTGCAAATATGTGTCTGTTATTTTCTAAATAAAAAACGCACACTCATTGGGAGTGCACGTCTGTATGTTGAGTTGGCATATCATCTATTTGTATGAGTAATATAACATTTAAGAGCCTGTCCAGCTCTTGACTACAACTAACCGTTTTTTGAGATGTCATTCCGTATCGTTTGGCCAAGTATTTCATCTTTTCGCGTTTTTTTTCAATTGCTTGCTCAAACATAGAATCGGCTCCGTCTCCTTATAAATTTTAGGTGTGTCTGTAGTACATATTATACAAACTTTCCATAAAAAAGAAACGTATTCGCTAAAAGAAGAAGGAATTCTACATATTTTGTCAAAAAAATTTTTCGAATATGTGAACATTAGAAAGAATATTGTAAATTAAAAATATTTTCGGGAGGATTTTTGTTAATAGGTGCGAATACAATTACAGTATGAATTTGAAGATGGGATGTGGAAATGTGCGGTTTGTGACAGCAAAAACAGATGAAAAAGTGTTTGTTGGTGTTATAGACGAAACATCACAAACGGTGTTGCATGTAAGAGAAGCGCAACGGAAAAAAGAGGAAAAGGTTACGATTCCTATTACGATGTTAGAATGCATTGACCGAGGAGAATCCTTTATTACAAAAGTAATTGAGATTGTCGAATGGGCGAAAGAACATTGCCAGGATGCTTATTATCCATTATCGGAAGTTAAGTTATTAGCTCCGATTCCAAGGCCAAGAAAAAATATTCTTTGTGTTGGGAAAAACTATTATGAACATGTAATCGAAATGGACAAAGAGGGAACCATTCCAGAAAATATTATTATTTTTACAAAGGCCCCGACAACTGTAATTGGCGAGGGGGATCAAATTTATAGTCATCCGCATGCGACAAATGAGCTTGATTATGAAGGTGAGCTTGCAATTGTGATTGGAAAGCGTGGAAAGGCAATTCCGAAAGAAGAAGCCTTGCATCACGTGTTTGGTTATACGATTGTAAATGATGTGACAGCCAGGGATATTCAAAAGAAGCATAAGCAATTTTTTCTTGGGAAAAGTTTTGATACATTTTGTCCAATGGGACCATCTATCGTACACCACTCAATGATTCATAATCCGAATGCGCTTCATATTGAAACGAAGGTGAACGGGGAAGTACGTCAATCTTCTACAACGGCAAATATGATGTTTTCCATTGAAGAAATTATCTCAATTATAAGTAAAGGTATGACGTTAGAGCCAGGTGATATTATTGCGACCGGAACACCAGCCGGAGTTGGAAAAGGATTTCAACCACCTCGATTTCTACATGCTGGCGATGAGGTTGCTATCACTGTAGAAAATGTCGGAACGCTTCGTAATGCTGTTAAATAATCCGACGCGTTCGCTGTATTTCTGGTTTATCCCCATTATTTTTGCATTGCATAATGCAGAGGAGTATTATTTTTTTCCGGAAATAAAGTATTTCCGCCCGGTTCAAATGGAAGAGAACATGCTACAATCCAAGCATTTTTTCCTAGCGATACTTATACTAACTGTTTTTGTGTGTGCGGTGGTATTAATACACAATCTGTTTTTGAAGAAGGTTACGTTATATGTGATCCTGTTTACACAGGCTATGATTTTTATGAATGGGATTGTTCATCTTGTTGGTGCGATTTTGAAGAGAGGATATGTACCTGGTCTCGGTACAGCTCTCTTTTTAGTCATTCCATTTTCATTGTTTTTGTTTTGGAGAGGAAATGTAGTTGGCTGGTGGAAATGGAAGCATGTTTGGATATCCTGTATCATCGGTATTTTACTCATGTTTCCTATTTTAGTTAGTCTGTTGTATATAATTAGAACCATTGTATAGCACAAAGAAGGTTGCCTTTTAACGGGCAACCTTCTTTATTATTAAGATAATACTTCTTTAATTTTTTCGAATGCCCATTGTAAATCTTCTTCAGAAATAACAAGAGGCGGAGCAATGCGGATTACATTTTCATGTGTTTCTTTACATAGTAAACCGGATGCTTTTAATTGTTCACAGTAAGGGCGTGCAGGTTCATTTAATTCGATACCGATAAATAATCCTCTTCCGCGCACGTCTGTAATCATTGGATTGTCAATTTCACGTAATTGATTTACTAGCTTTTCGCCTAATTGTAAAGAGCGTTCAGTTAATTTTTCTTCTAATAGTACCTCTAGAGAAGCAAGAGAAACTGCACAAGCTAGCGGATTACCACCGAATGTAGAACCGTGAGAGCCTGGCTCAAATACGCCTAAAACTTCGCGGCTTGCAGCAACGCAAGAAATTGGGAATACACCGCCGCCTAACGCTTTTCCAAGGATGTACATGTCAGGAATCACATTGTCCCAATCACATGCAAATAATTTTCCAGTACGGCCTAAGCCTGTTTGGATTTCATCTGCGATAAATAATACATTTTCTTCTTTACATACATTGTATGCTTCTTTTAAGAAACCTGCTGGTGGAATATTAATACCAGCTTCGCCTTGGATTGGCTCTAAAATAAATGCGGCTGTATTTGGTGTGATTGCTTCTTTTAATGCTTCGATGTCGCCGTAAGGAATCACAACAATACCTGGAAGCATTGGTCCAAATCCGCGTTTATATTCTTCATTAGATGACATAGATACAGCGCCCATTGTACGGCCATGGAAGTTATCTACGCACACAATAATTTCAGCTTTATTTTCTTCTACTTTTTTCACATCATATGCCCAGCGTCTTGCCGTTTTGATAGCAGTTTCGACAGCTTCAGCACCTGTATTCATTGGTAAAATCATTTCTTTATTAGTTAATTTTGCAACTTTTTCATACCAAGGGCCTAATTGATCACTGTGGAATGCACGTGATGTTAATGTTACACGCCCTGCTTGGTCAATAAGCGCTTGAATAATTTTTGGATGACGATGACCTTGGTTTACAGCAGAATATGCACTGAGCATGTCCATATAACGGTTGCCTTCTGGATCTTCTACCCAAACACCTTCAGCTTTCGCAATTACAATCGGAAGTGGATGGTAGTTAGTTGCTCCGTATGTTTCTGTTAATTCGATAATGTCTTTTGTTTGAATCATGCTAGTTCCCCCTTTTGTTTTTACAAGAAGTTTGTAAATACTCTAAATATTATATCATTTAAGTAAGGAAAAAGCTAAATATTTCCTCAAAAGAAATGAACGTGGTATCATGTAAAGTGAAAAAGTTTGTAAAAAAGAGGAGGAGATTGATATGGTACATATGCACATTACGGCATGGGCGCTTGGGGTTATTTTGTTTTTCGTGGCATATTCGATGTATACGAGTGGAAAACAGGCAAAAGGCCTGCACATGGTAGTTCGCTTGCTGTACATCTTAATTATTGCATCAGGGTTATTAGTTTACAAAAACGTGAACTGGATGCCGATGTTATATGGAATTAAAATGCTTGTTGGCATCTGGGTAATTGCTTCAATGGAAATGGTTCTTGTGAAAGCAAGTAAACAGAAAGCAACAGGGGCGTTTTGGACTCAATTTGTTATTGCGTTTGTAGTAGTATTATATCTTGGTTTACGATTACCGATAGGGTTTTCGCCATTTGCTTAATAGAAAAAATGAGGATGTTATCCCTTTGGTAACATCCTCATTTTTATTATTATGTTAATTTTGTAAATGTAACTCATTCCCATCCGTGTTTGTAAATTTAAATAAATCCTTATTATTTGTTGTGTAACGGACATAATGGTGATGGAGGGCACAAATCATTTCTTCATTATCAAATAAGAGAATGTTAACGCCTTCGCATGAATGTTCTCTAGGCTGGAAAGATAAAAAGTTGTGAGCATAGATGCAATCGTAAAGAGAGTAGCCCAGTGATTGTAATGCCTCCATGACAAGTGAAAAGGATGAATCTGAAAGCTCTTCGATCCATTCATGATAGCTTGTCAGTAACTTTTTTCGAATGCGAATTGTCTCACCGTTTTGCAGCGGATGATGTTCATTTGCTACTTGCAAAATGTTATGTTCATAAAAACGAGCGGGTAACCAATTATTGTTATATAAAATCTCAAATCCATCTTCAATCATATCTTCTAATAAAGAAGCTTCATCGCTTTCTTCGTCAAAAAATACCCATTCTTCGTTTATATATTCAACATTTCCAACTGTATGAGCACGCGGTTGACTATACAAAATATGTTTACGCTGTTTCATTCGTGTTCGCTCCTTTTTTAATAGAAGTTTCTGTTCTTGTTATAGACATTTCGGTCTTTCTTTATAACTAATGCACATACAATTAAAATTGGGCATAGAATAAGGTGAAACTTCCGTCAATGGTGGGCTTTATCTACCACTGATAGTTATCGGGCTTTTACGAGCAGTTGATCTCCGCTTATCTTCTTCGTTTCTCTTTTAATCTTTAAGTGGGGGTCTTATTGCCCACAAATAGCGGGGGAAAAACAGACTGCAGATATGAGATGAGAAAGGGTGATCGCAATGTGCGGTATTACAGGGTGGGTTGATTATACAAAAGTGTTATTGCAAGAAAAAGAAGCAGTAACGAAGATGGCAGAAACGCTCGCAAAAAGAGGCCCGGATGACACGAACGTTTGGCTTCAAAATCATGTTGCTTTTGGCCATAAACGGTTAATAGTTGTCGACCCAGAAGGCGGTAGACAACCGATGATGCGGGAGAAAAAAGAAGAACGATACGCCATTTGTTATAACGGCGAACTATATAATACAGAAGATATTCGGAAAGAATTGCTGCAAAGAGGTTATACATTTAAGGGACATTCTGATACAGAAGTGTTGCTCGCTTCTTATGTGGAATGGAAAGAACAGTGCGTCAATCATTTAAATGGTATTTATGCATTTGCTGTATGGGATGAACAGGAAGAAAAAGTCTTTATTGCGCGTGACCGATTAGGGGTAAAGCCGCTATTTTATAAACATGATTTTGGGCGATTATTATTTGGTTCAGAATTAAAAGCGATTTTAGCTCATCCTGATGTGAAGGCGGAGATTACGACAGAGGGATTAGCAGAAGTATTTGGATTAGGTCCGTCTCGAACTCCGGGGCATGGTATATTTGCTGGAATTGATGAATTACGCCCAGGTCATGCACTTACATTTTCGAAAGATGGTTTAAAAATTTGGCGCTACTGGAATGTTGTGAGCGAAGAGCACACACATAATTTTGAAGAAACGGTAGAACAAGTGCGGTTTTTATTGCAAGATGCCATTACAAGGCAGTTAGTATCAGATGTTCCGCTCTGTACATTTTTATCGGGCGGCGTCGATTCCAGCGCGATTACCGCATTTGCAGCGATGGCGTATGAACGAGAAGGGAAAGGGAAGCTTCATACGTATTCGATTGATTATGAAGATAACGAAAAATATTTTAAATCCAATGCGTTTCAGCCGAATTCAGATGCTCCGTATATTACGTTAATGACAGATACATTTGATACGATCCATCATCGCTGCGTGATTTCTAACGAACATTTAGCAAAATATTTAACTGAAGCGGTCATTGTTCGTGACTTGCCAGGGATGGCAGATATCGATTCTTCCTTACTATGGTTTTGCCGAGAAATTAAACAAGATTTTGTCGTAAGTTTATCAGGGGAATGCGCTGATGAAATTTTTGGTGGTTATCCGTGGTTTTACCGCGAAGATGATTTACAATCTAGTGCGTTTCCGTGGATGCGATCAACAGAGGCTCGTGAACAATTGTTAAAAACAGACTGGCGTAAAAAACTAAATTTGCAAGAGTATGTTCAGTATCGCTATGAAGAATCGGTGCGTGAAACCCCGTTGTTAGAAGGGGAAAGCATACTGGATACAAAAAGAAGGCAACTATTTTATTTAAATATGATTTGGTTTATGACAACACTGCTTGACCGAAAAGACCGAATGAGTATGGGCGCTAGCTTAGAAGTGCGTGTGCCGTTTGCTGATCATCGCCTTGTCGAATATGCGTGGAATATTCCTTGGGAAATGAAAATGTATAAAAACCGCGAAAAAGGTCTATTGCGCAAGGCGTTAGAAGGTGTCTTGCCAAATGATGTCTTATATAGAAAGAAAAGTCCATACCCGAAAACCCATAATCCATACTACACGAAGGCTGTCACTTCATGGCTACAAGAGCTATTAACGGATAAACAGTCCATTCTCCATGAATTATTTGATTACGACCAGTTGCATGGATTAATTGAAACAGGCGGCAGTGCATTTCAAACGCCGTGGTTTGGGCAGCTTATGACAGGCCCGCAACTGTTGGCGCATTTAGGGCAAATTCATGTTTGGTTTAAGGAATATGGGATAAATATTAAAGAGTAATAATGAATTGGAAAAATATGATAAAATATTCATAAGGTAGGCATCGCAACTATTTATAAAGTGAAACTTTAATCAGTGGGGGTTTTCTTCATCCCCCACTGATTATCAGCCCTCACCAATCGGGCTTTTACGGGCAGTTTATCTCCCACCTAACTTCTTAAGAAAAGCGGAAGCGGCTCGCTCAGAATCGCAGGACGCCCACGCCCCTGACAGAGAGGCGTTTTTTGCCTCGTCCGAGGGGGCGAAACGGCCGGAGATTCTAGCCGCTAGAGCTAGACTTTGCTTTCGCTGAATTTTGAGGTGGGAGTATTACTGCCCACGAATAGCGGGATAAACTTTGAAAACTCTTACCTTATTTTTCGAAATATATGAAAAGAGAGGTGCCGAAATATGAATAAAAATTATGTGTGGTTGGCGTTGCTTTTAAGTTTTTTAGTGGTAAAGCCATTTAGGTGGTTTTTCCTCACTCATTCATTATTCTTAGATATAATCTATACGTTAACGGAATTCGCTTTGTATTTCTTAGTAATACTACTAATACTTCGCTTGCTGCAATATGTAAAAGATAAATCAAGCAATGAAAAACAAATAATTGAACTACTGAAAGAAATTAAGAATGACATAGAACGTAAAAAGAAAGAAACAGAGAGCTAATTCTCTGTTTCTTTCTTTTTGTTCAAACAAAACCTACCTTGGTGAATTGTAATCCCTTATTACATTTGATATTTCTATATAATCGAAATGCGTTAGTATACGAGAGGAATATAAATTGTTATACTTTTCTTATAATTAGAAAACTTGGGGGAAGCGATGTGAAGAGGGAGTTAGGGAAATATTTTCTATGTTTCATATGTCTTTTGTTTGTATTTCAATTACCCATTCATGTGTCGGCGAAGGAAACGAGGCTGTGGGAAGATGAAATTGTGTATTCTATTATGATTGATCGTTTTAATAATGGTGATTCTAGAAATGACAAAGAGGTTGATACGAGTAATTTAGAAGCATATCAAGGAGGAGATATCCAGGGGATTATAAAGCGACTTGATTATATAAAAGAGATGGGCTTTACTGCCGTTTTGTTGTCGCCGCCAACTGCGAGTAGTAGTTATGATGGGTATCATCCAACTGATATAACAAAAATGAATGAACATTTTGGTGTGATGAAGGACATGCAGCAGCTCGTCCAAGAAGCGCACAAACGAGATATGAAAGTCATGTTTGAATTTGTAATGGATCATAAAGATGAAACGGGTACTATTAAATGTGCGAAACAGTGGATTAAGGAAACGGATGTAGATGGTTATCATTTCATACATAACGAAAATATTACGAAGGCATTTTTGAGTGAAGTGATTGCAGCTGTGCAGAGTATAAAACAAGACTTTTTTATAATAACGGACACGCAAATACAAGGAGGAAAAGGCGTATTTAATCAAGCTTATCAGCAGCGCATTACAGACGTGTTTACAAAGCCGAATCTTTCTATAAAGCCATTGTATGATGTGACAAAAAGCGGCGGTGCTAGTTTGGAAGGAACGTTTGTAGATAATAGCCAAACGGAGCGTTTTGTTAGAACGGCAAAAGAAAATAAACATTTTCCGCCGGCTCGTTTGAAATTAGCACTTGCCTATTTATATACATCACCGGGCATTCCGTTTGTATACTATGGCACTGAAATTGCGTTAGATGGAGGGAAAGTACCTGATAATCGTCGTTTAATGGATTTTAAAGTGGATGATAAGTTTTTGCAGTATATAGAGAAATTAGGAGACCTTCGCAAAACATTACCATCTCTTCGTTACGGAACATTTGAACTATTATATGATCAAGATGGTATGAGTGTAATGAAGCGCACGTATAAAGATGAGACAACGCTTATCGCGATTAATAACAGGACAGAATCAAAAAAGGTGGAACTTGCTGCAAATGAATTTGGGAAAGACCATGAGCTGCGCGGATTGTTAGAAGATGATCGGGTGCGAGAAGAGAACGGAAAATACTACATTGTGCTGAAAAGAGAAACTGCCAATGTATATGCACTTGCAGGGAAATCAGGGTGGAACTGGTCGTTTATTGCTGCTTTAGTAGGCGTGAATGTGTTATTTATCATCTTTCTTGTATTGGTAAAGAAACGAAAAGGAACTGAATCGTATTGAAATAGAGAAGAAGCTGACCAAAAAAATAAATTTTGGCCAGCTTCTTTTTATCCCGCTATTCATGGGCAGTAATACTCCCACCTCAAAATTCAGCGAAAGCATTGTCCAGCTCTAGCGGCTAGAATCTCCGGCCGCTTCCGCTTTTCTTAAGAAATAAGGTGGGAGAGAAACTGCTGACATGCGCCCGATTGGTGAGGGCTGATAATCAGTGGGGGAAGAACGCCCTGCTGATTAAAGTTTCACTTTATGTACGACTATCGGTAGTTAAGAAATTGTACGTCGATTGTTAAATCAGCTCCGCGTACAGCTGCGATAACTGCTTGTAGGTCATCACGGCTTTTTCCTGTTACACGAACTTGGTCATCTTGTACTTGTGTTTTTACTTTTAATTTTAATTCTTTAATAATGTTATTAATTTTTTTCGCATTTTCTTTATCAATGCCTTGTTGTAATTTTGCGCGTTGACGCACTGTACCGCCAGATGCGCTTTCAACTTTGCCGTAATCTAAGTTTTTGATTGGAACTTCACGCTTAATTAATTTTGAAATCAAAACGTCTTTTACTTGATCAAGTTTATACTCATCATCAGAAGTTAAAACGATTTCCTCTTTTTCTAATTTAATATCACTTTTGCTTCCTTTAAAGTCATAACGATTTTGAATTTCTTTTAATGCGATGTTAATCGCGTTTGTTACTTCTGGAAACTCTACTTTTGAAACGATATCAAAAGAACTATCTTTTGCCATAATAAGCACCTCCAAATTAAATTCCACTTCTACCCCGCCTTAACGGGCTGTAATATCCCGCTTAAAGTATAGCGGAAAATACATTCGTTGGAAAGGCGGGATAAACAGCCCATAAAGGCCCGATTGGTTCGACTAATAATCATTGAAGAAGACCACCTCAATGATTAAAGTCTCACTTTATTATAGAGAATTTTAGCGAGTTGGACAAATAAAGGAAAAAACGTGTATAATGAAACTTTGTTTGGAATGATAAAAAATGAACGAAAGCTATTATCGGTGCGGATGTTTTTACAGTGAGAAACAATGAAAATATCACCCGTTAGAATAAGATAAATTATATAGAAGGGAATTAATAACATGAAGTTACAACCAGGAGCGATTGAAGAAGTAACTGTTTTACGTGAAACAGAAATTGGATACATGGTCGGTTATGAAGAAGATGAAGTGTTTTTACATAAAAATGAAGTCGCTGGAGAGATTGAAGAAGGCGACATGATTGATGTGTTTTTATATCATGATCATCAAGAACGTTTAGCCGCGACGATGAAAACACCGCTTATTACAACGGAAGACTGGAATTGGGTAAAAGTTGTGGAAGTGAAGCCTCGTTTAGGTGTGTTTGTTGATATCGGTGTTTCGAAAGATATATTAATCCCGGCTGATGAATTTCCAATTTATACACCAGTATGGCCAGAAGAAGGCGATGAGTTATATTGTACATTAAAATTAACAAATCGCGGCCGTTTAATTGGTCTTCCAGCAAGAGATGCGGATATGCAAGAAATTGTCGTAGAAGCGACGCCATCTATGCGCAATAAAAATGTAAATGGTCGTGTGTACCGTTCGTTACAAGTAGGATCGTTTGTTTTAACAGATGAACATTTCCGTGCATTCTTGCACTGTTCTGAGCGCAAAGAGCAAGTGCGTATTGGAGAACGTGTAACAGGCCGTATTATTGATGTGAAAGAAGATGGAACAATTAATATTTCTCTTCTTCCTCGTAAAGAAGAAGGAATGGAAGATGATGCAGCGGTTGTTTATGAGTATATGGAAAGCCGCGGCGGCGCAATGCCATTTTGGGATAAGAGCCATCCAGAAGATATTCAGGAGCGTTTTCAGATGAGTAAAGCAGCTTTCAAGCGTGCTCTTGGTAAACTGATGAAAGAAGAAAAGGTTTATCAAGAAGAAGGTTGGACGTATTTTAAAAAGTAATATAAAAAGGAGCTGGCCAAAAGCGAAACTTTTGGCTAGCTCCTTTCATTTTTCGGTATGATTCAGCTCGGTGAATCGATTATTTTATGTCGAATATCGTCGAAGTGTCTTTATTTTGTGTCGAAGCGCCGATATATTTTAAAAAGCGCTGATATATTCGAAAAAGTGCTCGATATATCGGAAAAAGCGCCGATAAATTGCAAAGGAAGGTCCTTTTTTATGATTGCCCTAAACGAGTGAAGGTATCTTTTAAGTCATCGTCTTTTACTTTAATATTTTCTTTCTTTAGTTCGTCTAATAATACTTTTTGACGCCACGTATTATCTTGTATACGTTCGGCTTCAAGTGTTTTGCGAATGGAATCTTTTACGTCGTCGTATGGTTTTAAGTCTTTTTTGTCTGTTAATTTAATAATATGGTAGCCTTTTGCTGATTTGACAGGTTCACTTATTTCGCCGACATGTAATTTATAAGCAGCAGTTTCAAATTCAGGTACCATTTTCCCAGGGCCGAAGTAACCTAAATCTCCACCATTTTCTTTTGAAGCCGTATCTTCTGAATATTTTTTTGCTAATTCTTCAAATGATGCACCGCCATTTAGTTGTCTTTTTATATCGTTAGCTGTTTGTTCGTCGTTTACTAAAATTTGGCTAGCTTTAATTTCTGGTTTATACCTGGCTTTTATGTCTTTTTCAGTTATCGTTTGCTTGATCGCTTTGTCGATGGCTAAGCTAGAACGAATTTGTTTTTTTAAATCGTCTTCGTTTTTCATTCGATTACTTTCAAGGAACATTTTAAAATTATCGCCGGCTTGGTCTTTTACTTTTTTAAATTCCTTATCAACATCATCATCAGACACTTTATATTTTTTAATCATAATATCTTGTGCCATCATTTCGTAGAGCATATCTTTTCCGAAGCGCTCTTTTAACGCCTTATCAAATTCGCTTTTTGTTATCGTGCTCGTAGCAGAAGTAGCGATGGGATCGGAACCTTCTTTTGGATCGCAGGCGGCTAACATTAATGTGCCGAGCGTCGCTGCTGCAATGAATAATTGTCTTCGTTTCATGTACACACCTCATCCGAAAATTGTTATCTCTATTGTAGAAAAAGGAAGTGAACATGATGTGAATTTGAGATGACTTTTGTCGAAAGAAAAAGTACATCAACAAAAATGTTGATGTACAAAGAGGGCTTGTTCTTATGAAATAGAGGATTCGAGTTTAGAGTATAAGTGAAAAATGGTCTTTATAGATGATCCGTCTTTTTGGAGTAAGCGCGTTTTCCTTGCGCTATATTTTTTTGTTCTTCTTCATTTTTTTGCGTACGCTTTGCGTTGTTATCACGCGCTTTTTTGTCGTTGTCACTTGTATGAGGCATATGGTTCAACTCCCTTCATAACAGGTTGTACGTTTATCATTTCCGTTTTCGTTAAGACTATGTATAATGTATACGATGGAATTTATATAAAGGTGGGCTGGGAGATATGGACTTAAAACTGAACTATGCTGAGCTTACAAAAAAATTAGTCGTTGTTATCATTGCCGGTTTGTTAAATGCGATTGGAATGAACTTATTTTTAACACCAGCGAAAGTGTACGCTAGCGGTTTTGCAGGATTGTCGCAATTGCTTTCGCAAGTGTTAGGAGATTTTCTATCAATACATATTTCAACGGGAGTTCTTTTTAGCTTGTTTAATATTCCGGTTGTTATTTTAGCTTGGAAAAAAGTAGGGAAGTCATTTACATTCTTTAGTTTTTTAAGTGTCGTGTTTATGACGATATTTTTAGAAATAGTGCCAGTAAAAGCGGTATCTCATGATATTATTTTAAATGCCATTTTTGGAGGGTTAATTTCTGCGGTAGGTGTAGGGCTGGCTTTAAAATTTGGAGCTTCAACAGGTGGTTTAGATATCATTGCGATGATTTTATCTAGAGTGAAAGATAAGCCGGTTGGAACATATTTCTTCTTATTTAACGCGATTATTATTATCGCAGCCGGTTATTTATATGGCTGGGAAAAGGCACTTTATACGTTAGTGACTTTATATGTATCTTCGCGCATTATTGATGCCATACATACGCGTCATGTGAAAATTACGGCATTTATTGTAACGAAAAATGGAGCCGAGGTAAGCAAGGCAATTCATGAACGATTAGTTCGAGGGATTACTACAATTCCAGCAACAGGTGCGTTTACGAAGGAAAATAAAGAGATGTTAATGATCGTTATTACTCGTTATGAGTTATATGAATTAGAAAGAATAGTAAAAAAAGTAGATCCAGGTGCATTCACAAACGTTCTCGAAACGGTTGGGGTGTTTGGACAGTTCCGGAAAGATTAAGAAAAGAGGACCGCGTTTGGTCCTCTTTTTGTTTGTTCCTTTAGTCACAGCTCGTCGGTTGTGGAAATGTTTTGCAATTCCTCTTGCATTTCGCGCAATTGTACTTTTTCAGCAGTAGAAGAGTTTGTATAAGCAGACAGCAATGCATTTTTTGCTTGACTAACAAGTGCTTGCTGCTCGCTGTCATTAGAACAAGATACAGCTTGTGAGACGGCATCTCGTGCTTGTTGGAATAGTAAATTACCCATTAGAACCCTCCGAGTGAAGAGTTATTTCGTTCTTTTTCTGCTTCAGCTAATGTACCACGGTATGGGAATCTTGCGTCGTGTTTCATAACAGAATCTGATCCTTGTTGTACGAAACGTTTTGATTTGTTCTTTTTACCCATTCGTAATGCCCCCTTTTAGCAGAAAAGCATGGACACATTTGCTGTGTCTCCTATAGTATGTGCGCTTGGCGCGATACTATAAGCAGGGAATTTTCACCTTACAATCCAAGTGCCTCCTCTAAATAAAGAGCAATGCCGTCTTCTTCGTTTGATAATGTTATGTGATTTGCTAATGATTTTAATTCTGGAATGGCGTTCCCCATGGCAATTCCATGTCCGGCAAATTCAATCATTTCAAAGTCGTTATCTTCATCACCGAACGCGATGATACGTTCTTTTGGGATATTGTAGTGACTTGAAATTCTTTGTAAGCCAATTGCTTTATTTAACCCGCTTTTCACAATTTCAATAATCGGCCAAGGAGCTCCCCATTTGCGGTGATCGATTACTTCTGCATGTATATCCGTTAAATGTTGACGAATAGAATTTGACTTTGACTCATGTGCATCAATTAATAAACACGTTGGATGATCTTGTAAAATATTGAGTAAATCACCTGTGAAAATTTTTGGTGATCCGAACTCAAAAATATGTCTTTTGTCTTCATCAAGTTGTTTCATATACACATCATCAATTACTTCTGCGTAAATATTTTCTACTCCAAATTCCATACACGTACGAACGATTTCCTGCGCGGTAGCAAGTTCAAGTGGCGAGTGATGTGTTCCCCAGTTCATATCAAGTGGATGATGGACGTATGCACCGTTAAAATTTACAATCGGTGTATTTAAGCCAAGTTCTTTATAATATGCGTGACTCGCACGATATGGACGGCCCGTTGAGATCACAACGATGTGACCTTGTTCTTTTGCTTTGGCAATGGTCTGCTTTGTACGAGCTGAAATGATTTTTTGATCTGTAAGTAAAGTACCATCTAAATCTAATGCAATTAAATGTTGTTTTTTCATGCGTCTCACACCTTTTATAAAAAGTTTTTGTGTATATTCATCTTAATTCCTCTATGATTGCGCTGTCTACTATTTGTCATTGGTAATGAGAAAAGTCAAGTTTTTTTCTGAAAGTTCGAATATTGTTCCTTTCCATTTGTACAAATTGTGAAAGGGGTTACAATGTAGTGATAATCATGTTTATAATGAGAATGTAATCTTCTCGTATAAGTTGTTTGACTCTCCTTTGATGCTGGTCTTTATGGCCAGTTTTTTTTTGTTTCTACATATACTAATGTATCTCCTGCTAAAATGTGTAATTTCATTATATGAGCATGGTTTCCTAAACATAACAGTAAAGGTTTTGTAAAATGGGACATACTAAAGATGTAATGACGGAATGGAAGGAGAATGAATATGGGACAAAGTCATCGATTCCGAGCTGGTCAAAAAGCACCTAATGATGGTATCTATGTTGAAATTGGTGAAACAGGAAGCATGGTTAAAGATCCAAAAATGGTAAAGCTCTCTGCTGGAGATAAATTTCCAGGAGTTACAAATCAAAATAGACAATGGACATATAAACGAAGACCATAAGAAATCCCGCAGTTATAAGCTGCGGGATTTGTTGTGGTGAATAAGTAAAAAAAGGCAGGAAAGCATTTTTTTAAATGGTCTGGGAGGGACTGGCTATGTATAGGAGCAGTCAGGGCCTGTTTCTGCCACATGCAATGTTTTAAAACAAATAGAGGCAACGAGGTGTATTGCCATTTTTATCTTCGTAGCAGCAATCTATATGTTGGGAAATGAAGAGGAATTTTCGTAACTACTCAGTCACTCTATGAGAAAAAGGCAGAAAAGCATTTTTTTAAATGGTCTGGGCCTGTTCCTGCCACATGCAATGTTTTAAAACAAATAGAGGCAACGAGGTGTATTGCCATTTTTATCTTTGTAGCAGCAATCTATATGCTGAAAAATGAAAATGATTTTCTATAGGTAAGTGTATTTCTACTTACATCATCCCCCTTACCAAATTTCTAAATGAAATGTATGGCTGAGTCGTTATAAAAAAATAAGATCTCACAAAGTCTTCTCCGTTGAATAAAATAGGTGATTTATCGTATAATCAACTCAAAGGTCAAAAAAAGTCAAACTATAAAGGAGTTGTAGGTGCGATGGACTTAAATAGAATGACGACAAAAACACAAGAAGCGATTATGGGCGCACAATCAATTGCTACTAAGCATCATCATCAAGAAATTGATATTGTACATCTTTTAGCTTCGCTTCTTCAGCAGCAAGATGGATTAGCAATTCGTATTTTTCAAAAAATGAATGTAAATATAGATCAGCTCATGCAAGGGGTGGAACGATTATTAAAGCGAAAGCCATCGGTTACAGGTGGCGGCGCAGAAGCAGGGAAAGTGTATATTACAAGTGCGCTTCAGCAGCTGCTTGTGCGAGCTGAAGAAGAAGCAAAGCATTTACAAGATGATTATATTTCAGTGGAACATATTCTTCTTGCGTTATGCAATGAGAAGAATGTGAATGATATACGTGAATTATTTACATCGGTTCATATTACGAAAGAAGCGTTATTGCAAGCATTAACAGCAGTTAGGGGGAATCAAAGAGTGACGAGTCAAAATCCAGAAGTAACATACGAAGCTTTAGAAAAATATGGCCGTGATTTAGTAGCGGAAGTACGGCAAGGAAAAATTGATCCAGTCATCGGCCGTGATAGTGAAATTAGACGTGTGATTCGCATTTTATCGCGCAAAACAAAAAATAATCCGGTATTAATTGGTGAGCCTGGTGTTGGGAAAACAGCAATCGTTGAGGGATTAGCGCAGCGTATTGTCCGTAAAGATGTACCGGAAGGACTAAAAGATAAAACGATTTTTGCGCTTGATATGAGCGCGCTTGTTGCAGGGGCGAAATTTCGCGGTGAATTTGAAGAGCGTCTGCAAGCAGTATTAAATGAAATTAAAAAAAGTGAAGGAAATATTTTATTATTTATCGACGAGCTGCATACCATTGTTGGTGCTGGTAAAACAGAAGGGGCAATGGATGCTGGGAATATGTTAAAACCAATGTTAGCGCGCGGCGAGCTGCATTGTATCGGAGCGACAACGCTTGATGAATATCGCAAATATATTGAGAAAGACCCGGCATTAGAGCGCCGTTTCCAACAAGTATTAGCAGAAGAGCCGACAGTTGAAGATACGATTTCTATTTTGCGCGGTTTAAAAGAACGATTTGAAATTTACCATAGTGTGAATATTCATGACCGTGCTCTTGTCGCAGCTGCGACGTTATCGGATCGCTATATTTCTGATCGTTTCTTACCAGATAAAGCAATCGATTTAGTTGACGAAGCATGTGCAACGATCCGGACAGAAATTGATTCGCTGCCAACAGAGCTAGATGAAATAACACGCCGTATTATGCAGTTAGAAATTGAAGAGGCTGCGCTTAGTAAAGAAACGGACCATGCAAGTAGAGAGCGCCTGCAAACATTGCAGCGTGAGTTGTCGGATTTAAAAGAAAAAGCGAGTGGAATGCGGGCGCAGTGGCAAAAAGAGAAGGAAGAAATTCATAAAGTACGTGATTTGCGCGAAAGCCTAGAACGTTTGCGAAGAGAGCTAGAAGAAGCGGAAGGAAATTACGATTTAAATAAAGCAGCAGAGCTTCGTCACGGCAAAATTCCAGCTGTAGAAAAAGAATTGAAAGAAGCGGAAGAAGCAAGTGCAAATAAACAGCAAGATAACCGTCTTCTTCGTGAAGAAGTAAGTGAAGAAGAAATTGCGAATATCGTATCGCGCTGGACTGGTATTCCGATTGCAAAGCTCGTAGAAGGAGAACGTGAGAAGTTGCTTCGTTTAGAGCAAATTTTATCAGAGCGTGTTATTGGACAAGAAGAAGCGGTCGGTCTTGTGGCGGATGCGGTGTTGCGCGCTCGTGCGGGAATTAAAGATCCAAATCGTCCGATTGGTTCGTTCATTTTCTTAGGACCGACAGGTGTTGGGAAAACGGAACTTGCGAAAACATTGGCACAGTCATTATTTGATAGCGAAGAACAAATCATTCGAATTGATATGTCAGAGTATATGGAAAAGCATGCTGTATCTCGTTTAATCGGAGCGCCTCCTGGGTATGTCGGATATGAAGAAGGCGGACAATTAACAGAAGCTGTGCGCCGTAAACCGTATTCTGTCATTTTATTAGATGAAATAGAAAAAGCGCATCCGGAAGTGTTTAATATTTTACTGCAAATGTTAGATGATGGGCGTATTACAGATTCACAGGGGCGTACAGTTGATTTCAAAAATACAGTCATTATTATGACGTCCAATATCGGATCGCAATATTTACTAGAAGGATTAGGAGAAGATGGTTCGATTCAAGAAGAAGCAAGAAACCTTGTCATGGGCCAACTCCGTGGTCATTTCCGCCCAGAGTTTTTAAATCGAGTGGACGAAATTATTCTCTTTAAACCACTTACAACAAATGAAATAAAAGGTATTGTTGATAAAATTGTGAAAGAGCTGCAAAATCGTTTAACAGATCGCCATATTACAGTGGAACTTACAGATGCTGCAAAAGAGTTTGTTGTAGAGTCTGGGTTTGATCCAATGTACGGTGCGCGTCCTCTAAAACGCTACGTACAGCGGCAAATTGAAACGAAGTTAGCGCGTGCGCTCATTGCGGGCACGATTACCGATCATAGTCATGTATTGATTGAGGTAGTGAATAACGAGTTAGTTGTTAGAGTTCAATAAAAAAGAGTCCGGGTATCCGGACTCTTTTTTTTATTAATGCTGCTCTGCAGGTTCGTTTGGAATTAATGCTCCAAGTGCGATTACTAGTACAGTAATAACTACAGAAAAGATAGACGCTTGCCCAAAATCGTATGTAACACCTGGCGTCATTGCGCTAACTACGTAACTCATCATTTGCACAAGCAAGAACGACCAGAAAAAGGCCCAAATTACACGCATCTTTTTACACCTCTATTCGTTCAGTTTGTCTTTATTGTATCATAACTCGAAAAAGAATATAGAAAAAATATTTGTCGTTTTTGCAAAGCAAATTGCTCTTCATATCATACATTATAAAAGAGTGAAATTGATGTTGTCATATAAGGCGGGAGAAGAATGAGTATTACGGAACGTTTTTTCTTTTTAGAACAAGAGGCATGTGTAATTCATTTACCGGAAAAGCCGAATGGATTTGGGATATTGTTATTAGGTGACTATAATTACTTTATCGAGAATGGTACAAGTTTATGGCTGCAACACGCTGGGCGGTTACAGCTTTTAAACGAATTGCGGAAGAATGGCTATACAGTTTTTTCCTCTAATTTATACGGTAGACATTGGGGGAATGAACAGGCAGTTCGTTTAGCGAAGCGGTTGTATCATGTTGTTATGAAAAAGGAAATTTTGAACGGAAAGATTCATATCATAGCAGAGGGAATGGGTGCGCTTGTTGCTTTGCAAATGATGGCGCAATATCCAGAATGTGTGCGCTCTGTTCTTATGTTTAATCCGTGTCTTCATTTACCGGCACACGTTGAAATTGAAAAAGAGCACAAATTTTTTTATAAGCGGTTAATTCGTGAATTGATGCAAGCATATAATGCAACAGAAGTCGGATTACAACAGAAAATTGAGAAGAAAGCATTTCCGTATTTAGTATCTTCCGTTCCGGTCAAAATATTCGTATCTGCTCAAGAAAAAAAGGAACGAAAACAGTTACTCCGGGAATATGAAAAGAAACGTTTACAAGAGAATTCTCCAACTGCATTATCCTTTCATTTACAAGATGTAAAATATAAAATGGCGCAAAATGCATGTCAATTTTTTAAGTGGTATGAAGGTTTATAAAGCTCCTATACATAAGGAGCTTTTTATGTATGTGGGGAGGGAGATAAATTGAAACGAGTAGTTATCATTGGAGCGTTAACATTTGTAGGTTACCATCTTGTGCAGAAGTTTCTTAAAGAAGAAGTTGAGGTATATGCATTTGATTTTGATAATATGAGCAGTATGTCCAAGGTGAACGAGGAAAAATTATGTTTAATTGGTCGAAATGCATTGTTTATATACTCTTCACTACGAGATCGTGAAGGGTGGGAAGCGTTAGAGGAACACGAGATTGACGTTGTGTATTTTTGTTTATGTGAGCCAAATCAGCAAAGAGCTTTTCGGAATGAGCGTCTTATACTGCGATATGTAAAGAGTGTTGAAAGTTTGTGTAAACGAAAAGAAATAAATTGTATTATGCTCTCTTCCAAAAAGGTGAATCAAATTGATAGCAATGACAAAAACGGTTTGTTCTTTCAAACAATTGAAGGAGAAATAAAAAAAGGCGGAGCGGATTATTGTATACTACGTGTTCCGGCAGTATATGGACCGTGGCAACCGTCATTTATGGCATATCACCATATCATTCTAGCTCAATTAAAACAGCGAACGATTTCTCTTCCTATAGAAGAATGTACATGTGATCTATTGTATGTTGAAGATGTTGCGAACTATTTATATACGATTGGTCAAGAGAAGATGGAAATGAACATATATACTCTTTGCAGCGAAGAAAAAAATCGGTGGCAAAAAGGAATTGATATATTACAAAAAAGAGGAAGAGTTCAAGTGCAGAAGAAGGAGTGCCTAAAAGGTGATGAGGAAAAAAAGATAGTTGTTCCAAGTGAGTTTTCTTTAGAAAAGGGGATGCTGCGTCAAATTTCTCATATAAAACAATATAGGGAGTTATACGAGGCAAGTAACACGTGGTAAACTAGAAAAGAGAGTTTTGATGTGGAAAGGAAGATGAAAAATGAACGAAAAAAATATGCAGTTTTTACAAATCGCAATGAAATACTTACCAGAAGCAAAGGCGATTTTAGATGATAACGGCGTGGCGTTGGATATGGCTAAGGCACAGCCTGTGTTGGAGTTATTGATGAAGGTTATGGGCGAGGCGTATGAACTTGGGAAAGCGGATGTGAAAGAGTAGAATAAATATGAATTGAACAACAGACATAAAAACCGCCTTTTTTAGGTGGGCGAGAGGATCTGGCCGTGCATAGGTGCGGTCAGGGCCTATTTCTGCCCCGTGCGAGGTTTAAAACAAAGGGAGAAAGCAAGTAGCGTTCATGTTGTGTTCTGCATAACAGTGATTATTGCCGCTTTAAAATAAAGATTGATTAAATGCATATTCTTTATAATAAAGTTTGATTATTTCTACTTAAACTAGCGCCCTCTATTATTTAAGTGCTTTTTTTACTCATAAAATGGATTCCCATTTAATAAAATTCATCATACTCTGAACAAAAACTTTCTATTTGCTTATTTGATAGTTTAAAGAATGTATTCTGAGATACTTCTAAGACTAATGCTTGATCTTTTGTTAAACCTTGATATACACCTCTTATTATTCTTCCGGTAAGTCCATGTGACATCACTATCACTTTTTCTTTATTCTGTATAGAATGCAGCCATCCTGATACTCTCTTTACAACTGAATCATAGCTTTCTCCACCAGGGGAATTAAAATACCAATTGTAATTGTTCGTATTTTTCATAAGTTTTGGCCAAGATTCTTCAATTTCTTTTGTGGTTAGACCAGCCCATTTACCGACAGAGACCTCTTTTAATCGTTTGTCCATTATAACTTTGCTTTTATCGTAACCTATAACTTCACATATTATATCAGTACTTTGTTGCGCTCTTCCTAATGGACTGGAAATAAACTCCCACTCTCTAGGGTTGTCTATAAGTACTTTTAGCAATTTTGTATTTTTTTTAACTTGTTCAACGCCATCAGACGTTAGTGTTGAATCAAGTTCTCCCTGATATCGGCCTTTTACATTTAATTCAGTTTCTCCATGTCTAAGTAAGTAAATGATTTGTTTCAAATGCATCCCCTCCAAAGATTTAAAATCTAATACCTATTCTTCATTAAGTTAAACAACTTCTAACTTAATCTTAAACTAACCAGCCAGCTTGGAAAATTAAAATTTTCTCAATCACCCGTTTTTGTGAAGATTGAATGTTCGAAACTAAAATAAGTAGGGAGACGGTGCAGTGAGCGAAATAGATAAACAAAACAGATTAAGTAAAGAACCTTTTGCTTATCAAATAACGAAAAAAGGAACGGTAATAATCTATTACGGGGGTAAACAAATTAAAATTGTAAAGGGTAGGGAGGCAGAGCGTCTTATAGCAAAAATCAAAGAGGGTGACGATAATATAACAGCAGTACAGTTATTGTTAGCTAAAATTACGGGTAATTTTAAACGTGGTAATGAGAAATTAGGTAAAAATAAAAGAGAATAAACTAAGCCTTTACTTTGTAGTTCGCAAACAATGTTGGATGGTTTAACAATCGGGCACGATTATGGAACAACATATAAAGAGACCTTTCCGTTTTGATGGAAAGGTCTCGCTTTTTATTTGGCCACTTTATTTTTTCGTTTGAATTTACTTACTACTTCATACACAATTGGTACGATTAGTAATGTTAATAGGGTAGAGCTTGTTAGTCCTCCGATTACTGTGACGCCAAGGCCTTTTGAGATAAGGCCGCTTCCTTCGAATCCTAATGCAAGTGGAAGTAAGGCGCCGATTGTTGCGATAGCTGTCATTAAGATTGGTCGTAATCTTGTTGCACCAGCTTCTAATAATGCATCGCGCGTTGTAAAACCTTCGCGTTCTTTATGGATAACGCGGTCAATTAATACGATGGCGTTCGTAACAACGATACCGATTAACATAAGGGCACCAATCATTGCGGAGATGCTTAATGTTTCACCGGAAATGAGTAAGGCAACAACGCCGCCAATTATCGTAAATGGAAGTGAGAATAAAATCGCAAATGGCGCCAGTGCTCCGCCGAATGTTATAACAAGAACGAAGTATACAATCGCAATGGCAGCTAACATCGCTAAGCCAAGTTGTGTAAATGATTCTTGGATATCTTTCGATACACCGCCCATTGATACATCAATGCCAGATGGTAAGTTCAGTTTATCTACTTCTTTTTGAATGTTGCGAGTAGCTTTTGCAATATCGTCTGTCGTTGGTTTTGCGGTTACTGCTGCATATACGCGGCCGTCACGTCTTGTTACGGTATTAGACGTTTCTCCTTCTTTTACCGTCATAATATCTTTTACAGCCACTTCTGTACCTAGCGGCGTTTGTACTTTTCGATTTGTTAAATCATCGACGTTTTCGTAGTTTTGTTTGTTTACTTCAACATACACATTCATTTCTTTGCTGTCTTTTTTAACTGTTGTTAAGACAGGGCGGTCGTGAGAGTCGGAAAGTCCCATGCCAACTTGCGCAGCAGTTAGACCGAGTTTACTTAACTTCTCTTGATCTGCCACTAATGTGTATTCATCGTATGTTTTTGAAAGGCTTGAGTCGACATCTTTTAACGTTTTATCTTTTTTCATGATATTTTGAATGTCTTTTACGACAGGTTTAATTTCTTCTATATTATCGCCGTAAACGTATAACTTCATTTCATTGTTGCCCCCGCCAGATGAGAAGTCTTGGTTTTTCCATTCTCCTTTGTCCGTCATCTTTTGCAGGTCCTTCACAACTTTTTCTTTTTCTTTCTCAAAGTTCTTTGTATCGTTTTTGTATTGAACGAAGAATAATGCTTGGTTCGATTTACCTGGGCTCATCGGATTTTCTCCGCCAAGTGAGAACTGAATTGTATTTACATCTTTATTTTTCTTAAAATAATCTTCTGCTTTTGTTGCAATATTTTCAACATCTTGCATTGTTTGTCCAGGTTCTGGATTATAAGAGGCGATGACTGTTTTCTCTTCTTCAGATGGTAAGAAACTTACACCGACAATCGGAAGAAGTGCAATGCTACCTATTAATAATAAAACCGCAATGCTAGACGTAATTACTTTATGGTTTAATACCCACTCTAAAAGACGTTTATATCCATTAGCAAGTTTACTTGGCTTCTCTTCATGGTTATGTTGTTTTTCTTTCATGCTTTCTTTTTTAAATAAAGAATGTGCCATCATTGGAACAATTGTAACAGCTACAAGAAGAGATGCTAATAAGGCGAAAACAATTGTTAAAGCAAACGGTAAGAATAGTTCACCGATCATTCCTTTCACCAAACCGAGCGGTAAAAAGACCGCGATGGTTACGATTGTTGATGACATAATAGGAACGAACATTTCTTTCGTTGCTTCGCGAATTAAGTCTTTTCCTTTTAATTTTTCACCAGATAAAGCCATGCGCCGATAAATATTTTCAATAACAACGATGGAATCGTCGACAACGCGGCCGATAGCGACAGTCATTGCCCCGAGCGTCATGATATTTAATGTAATATCCATTTCTTTTAATACTAAAACGGCAATTAATAAAGAAAGTGGAATGGAAATAACCGAAATAAGTGTTGTTCGAATGTTACGCAAGAACAACATAATGATAATAACAGCGAAAATGGCACCGAAAATAGCTTTGTTTAACATTGTGCTAACTGATTTTTCGATTGGTTCACCTTGGTCAAATGTTGAAGTGATTTCGATGTTATCAAATTTCTTTTCAAAGTCATTTGCCTTGTTTTTTACAGCATTTACTACGTCAACTGTATTCGCATCAGCAGCTTTTACAACTTGCAGACTGATCGCTTCTTTTCCGTTTGTACGCGAGATGGATTCTGCCTTTCCAACTTGTTTAATATCGGCAATATCTTGCAGTGATACAGTTGGAATACCTAATGCTAGTCCCGCTGCAGCTGGATTCATACTAGGCTGCTGCGCCTGAGCTGGTCCATGCGAACTTCCTTGATTTGCAGAAGGGATAAGCGGAATCTTCATTTCTTTTAAAGCGTTCAACGTTGTAATATTGCCATCTACAACAACGGATTTTTCTTTATCTTTAAATGTATACATTCCTAGCGGCATCGAAACGTTAGAACCTTTAATCATATTCTTGACTGTCTCTTCGCTAAGGTTTAATTCTTTCATTTTCTCTTTGTTGAAGACGAGTTGTACTTCTTCTACTTGTTGACCGGAAATTTGCACATCGGCAACGCCGTCTAATCCTTGTAAGCCTGGAACGATATCTTTTTCTACTCGCTTTGTTAGCTGGGCAAGGGATTCATTTTTATTTGTGACACTTAATGAAATAACTGGAAAAGCATTGATGCTCAGACGAGAAATTTTTGGCTCTTTTACGCCTTCCGGTAAAGGGAAGTTAGCGAGAGCCTCTTTTACTTCTGTCTCTGCTTTTTCCATATTTTTATCAAAGTTATACTCTACTTGAATAGAAGACGCGTTTTGATAAGAAGAGGAGCTGACAACATTTACTCCGCTTAAATTTTGCAGCCTTTGTTCGATTGGTTTAGAAATCTTTTCTGCTACTTCAGTCGGAGTGGCGCCAGGATACACAGTTGTGACTGTCACAAGTGGTGTTGTGATGTCCGGGATTGTTTCCAACTTCATACGAAGACCAGAATAGATTCCGGCAATCGTAATAATAATCGTTAATAGCCAGACGGCAAACTTATTGTTTAACGAAAAGTTAATAATTTTGTTCATTTCTACTCTCCTTTTTATAAAAACTGACTAATCGGTCATAACAACCAAAGTATAAATGACCGATCGGTCAATAGTCAACGAAAAGGTAAAATACTGTGAACTACTTGCAATTTTTGACTGATGAGTCATAATTCTGATAAGAGTGTTTTTTTAGGAGAGAAAAATGATGAAGGAAAAAGAACGGTTAATTATTGAGGCAGCAATTAAATTATTTGCGATGAAGGGCGTGAATGCAACGTCTATTCAAGAAATTGCAACAGAATGCGGCATTTCAAAAGGTGCTTTTTATTTGCATTTTAAATCGAAAGATAACTTAGTATTGGCAGCGCTAGAGTATTACTACGATCAGATTCAAAATAAATTGATGGATTTCGAAAAAGAACCATTACTTCCGCGTGAGAGATTTGAAAAGCAATTGTACTGTCAGTTTTACGAATTACAACAAAAAAAAGAATTTATTATTATGTGTATGAGAGAAAATGTAATTCCTTTTAATAAGGAAGTAGAAGTGTTTATGAAGAGGATGAAATTAGAATCACATACTTTTTATCGAAACAATTTACTTTCTCTTTACGGGGAAGAGATTACCCCTCATCTTGTTGACTTAATTATCATACTAGAAGGAATATCAAATGCATATTTAGAGTTAATTATCTTTAATACGGTAAATTTAGATATACCGTATACGGCGAAGTTTATCTTAAAGAGAATCGATGATATCGTAGCGGGACTGCAACGTTCAAATGAAAAACCGGTTATTTTAGAACGAGAACTCAATCATTTTTTGTGTAATACGAATGTAATGAACGGACGTAAGGAAGAATTATTTATAAATGAAATTCTTCAGTTAAAACGTACGCTGGTAGATCAATTAGGAAATGAAGAATTAATTGTTACACTAGATGTACTAGAATCAGAAATGAAAACGGAGCATCCGCGCGTTCCGGTTGTTCAAGGGATGTTGTCTAATTTAAAACTGTATCCAGATTTGCGTGATTTTCGGGAAAGACTTGCGATGTACTATAGAATAACAAATTAATAATATATAGACAAAAGAGAATTTATCATTTAAAATTAGTACCAAGTCATAAGAATTGATATAAATCGGAGGGTTGCCCTGTGAATGTAGGCATTTTAGGGATCGGAAGATATGTGCCAGAAAAAGTTGTCACAAACCACGACTTAGAGAAAATAATGGATACATCTGATGAATGGATTCGAACAAGAACAGGAATTGAAGAAAGACGAATTGCTGATGATACAATAGATACTTCACATATGGCCGCGGAAGCTGCAAAAAAAGCACTTGAAGATGCAGGAATGAGCGGAGAAGAAATTGATCTTATTTTAGTTGCAACAGTAACACCAGACCGTTCGTTTCCAGCGGTTGCTTGTGTAGTTCAAGAAGAAATCGGAGCAAAGCATGCAGCAGCGATGGATTTAGGTGCAGCGTGTGCTGGTTTTATGTATGGAATGATTACAGCACAACAATTTATTCAAACTGGAACTTATAAAAATATATTAGTAGTTGGTAGCGATAAATTATCTAAAATTGTAGATTGGAATGACCGAAATACAGCGGTTCTATTTGGAGATGGAGCAGGCGCTGTTGTTATGGGGGCTGTTTCAGAAGGAAAAGGTATTCTTTCGTTTGAATTAGGAGCGGATGGAAGTGGTGGCAAGCACCTTTATCTAGATGAATATGTTATGATGAATGGCAGAGAAGTCTTTAAGTTTGCTGTTCGTCAACTTGGTGATTCATGTCTTCGCGTTTTAGAAAAAGTGAATCTTACGAAAGAAGATGTGGACTTTTTAGTGCCTCATCAAGCGAATATTCGTATTATGGAATCAGCGAGAGAACGGCTAAATTTACCGCAAGAAAAAATGAGCATGACAATTTCCAAGTTTGGGAATACGTCAGCTTCTTCAATTCCGATTGCGATGGTAGAAGAATTGCAAAACGGACGCATTCAAGATGGTGATCTCATCATATTAGTTGGTTTTGGCGGCGGATTAACATGGGGAGCAGTTGCTCTTCGTTGGGGTAAATAAGGACTGAGAGAAAAGGAGTGTATTTTGTATGGAAAAAAAGCGTGTTGTAGTTACAGGAGTAGGAGCAGTTACTCCAGTAGGAACGGATGTAAAAACTGCTTGGGAAAATATTAAAAATGGTGTATCTGGAATCGGACGTCTTACACGCTTAGATGCAGATCAATTTCCTGTGAAAGTTGCAGCGGAAATTAATGACTTTGATGTTGAAAAATATATTGATAAAAAAGAAGCGCGTCGTATGGACCGTTTTACACATTATGCATTAGCAGCATCAAAAATGGCTGTGGAAGATGCAAAGCTAGAAATTACAGAAGAAAACGGACCGCGTATTGGTGTGTGGATTGGTTCTGGAATCGGCGGTATGGAAACATATGAAGAGCAGTTCAAAATCTTTAATGAAAAAGGCGCACGCCGCGTTAGTCCATTTTTCGTACCAATGATGATTCCTGACATGGCTGCAGGCCAAGTGTCCATCGCATTAGGTGCAAAAGGGATTAATACATGTACAGTAACAGCTTGTGCATCTGGTGCACATTCTATTGGTGATGCATTTAAAGTGATTCAGCGCGGAGATGCAGATGCGATGATTACAGGCGGAGCGGAAGCACCGTTAACAAATATGGCGGTTGCTGGATTTTGTTCAGCGAAAGCATTAACATTTAGTGAAGATCCAGCAACTGCTTGTCGTCCGTTTGATAAAAATCGAAGCGGCTTCGTAATGGGAGAAGGAGCAGGAATTCTTGTATTAGAAGAATTAGAGCATGCGTTAGCGCGCGGTGCTCATATTTATGCTGAAATCGTTGGATACGGAGCGACAGGTGATGCATTCCATATTACGAGTCCAGCTCCTGGCGGTGAAGGCGGCGTCCGTGCGATGCGTCAAGCATTAGAAGAAGCGGGTCTACAGCCAGAAGATATTGATTATATTAATGCGCACGGTACAAGTACAGAATTGAATGAAAGATATGAAACGATGGCAATTAAAGAAGTATTTGGCGAGCAAGCATATAAAGTAGCGGTAAGCTCAACAAAATCAATGACAGGACACTTATTAGGTGCAGCTGGTGCGGTAGAAGCAATTATATCTGTGAAAACAATTGAAGATGGCATTGTTCCACCAACAATTAACTATGAAACACCAGATCCAGAGTGTGATTTAGATTGTGTACCAAATCAAGCAAGACAACAAAAAGTACGTGCTGTATTAAGTAACTCATTAGGTTTCGGTGGCCATAACGCAGCATTAGTATTTAAAGAGTATAAATAATAAATACAAATTGAAAAACCTTCTTTTTAGATGGTTGAGAGCACCTGGCCGTTCGTAGAAGCGGTCAGGGCCTTTTTCTACCACCCGCGAAGTTCAAACAAAGAGAGGGAAACGAGTGTAGACCACTTTTTGTTTTGCCTGGCGGCGATTTGTATGTTGAAAAACAAAATGGATTTATATAATAGAAATTCCATTAAATATATAGAATTTGAAAGGAAGATAACCGTCCATATAGTAGATGGTTATCTTCTTTTTTTATGGGCTTTTTCAATGACTTTGATGAAAATCTGCATTTTTTTATGCTTTCTTTCGTTTTTTTGCATATGTATGGAACAAAAGGAGAGTGGGAGAGATGGGAGTGGTCCAAACGGCAGAGTGGATGCGTACGCATTATCAAGAGCCGGAAAAAATTTGTGAGAAGTTTACAAAGTATATTCCGCTCCAGAAAGAAGAGGTGTATAGATTTCTTGTGTCAAAAGGAATGTTTCGCCCGGTAGCAGGTGGTGAGAAAGAAATAGACATATTGCAAAAAGAACGAGTATGGGAGCGATTGGCAGTAGAATATAAAAAACTACAGGAATGGTTAAACGGGCCTAATATACCGGTATTTACGCTGTTATCAAATCCGTATAATCGAACGATTCAACAAGAGTATAACGGTAAAACGGGATTAGCGATGCGAAATGCTTTGTTTTTATTTGTAAGTTCACAAAATTCAATTGCTGAGCTTAAGGCATTGCTTACTCATGAATATCACCATATATGCCGCATTCATGCAAGTGAGAAGAAAGAAGAAGCGTATACCATTTTAGATACAATGGTAATGGAAGGATTAGCGGAACATGCGGTGTATGAACGGCACGGAGAAAGTTACTATGCGCCGTGGGTGTCTTATTACAACAAAGAAGACGCGATTATGTTTTGGCGCCGATATATACAAGACAGGTGGGACATACAACGAGGATCGAGTGAGCATGATATATTGCTAAATGGACGAGGGTTATTCTATCCGAAAATGCTTGGGTATGCTATAGGGTTTTATATTGTAAAAGATTGTGCGTGGCGTAAGAAATGGGATACAACTTCTTTATTAGGAATGGATGCGAAAGCTATTTTAGAAGAGGCGTTGTCTTTTTATAATGCATGACCCAGCACTTCAAAATTCCAAGAGAACAATCAGTAGAGGATGAAGAAAAAATCCACTAAATAAGCATGAAAGATAGAGGATAATGAAGAAATTAATTAAGGAGAATATATTTCCTCTCTTGGAATAAATTTTACGAAATATGACCATAATGAGATTTACAAACAGTTGTGAAGTGAGGGGTAAGCAATGTTATATCTACATGATGTATGGGTAAATTGGTTTGAAGGTGAAGAAAATGGGTATAACGTCTGTCATTTTTATGAATGGCGCAAGGATGATACGATCGAATTGTTAGATCAAGTACCATTAGTAAAGGTAGATTCCACATTATATCATTACATCGAGAACGAATTACTAGAACTTCCGCAAAGACTAATGGAAGACGTACATCATAAGGCGTATATTCGAAAAAATCATGAACGGCTGCAGCAGGAGTATTGTTTTGTTGTATCAGATGGCAAAGGAATAATTGCAATTGATACAATTGGATACAACATTCCAATCCGAAAAAGTAGGTTGATTCCAAGACAAGAGCAAATGGTGTATGAAATGGTAGAAAACGTACAAGCAGAAACATATGATTTTGAAATGGAATCACCACAAAAGGAACATCATATTTTATCACCTTCCCCACATATGATGAATGGGTTAACACGGAAAGAACGACAATTAAAACAACTGCTCTTTATGGCGCTAGATCAACTACATACAACGAAAAATCCAGCGGAGATTCGCTATTGGTTTACAGAATGGGATCCAGCAGCATATCCAGCTGTGCAACATCTGCCATTCGAAGAAGTATGGAACCGCTTATATGAAGAAGCAAAGCACGGATGGTCAGATAAACATGAACAGCTCTGTGAACGACTAGTAAGAGGACAACCATTCTTCGAAAAGTTGTGGGAAATGGAAAATGAACAAAAGGTAAATTAAAAGGAATGATCCAAAAGGCACGGATGTGCCTTTTCGGATCATTCCTTTTTTGGTGACCACAGATATATCGGCGGAAATGATGTATGTATCGGCGCTATTTGAGATATATCGGCGGAAATGATACATTTATCGGCGCTTCGACACGATATAAAGACACCTCGACAAATTTCGGCATGAGAATGAACGATCTAGCTCCGGCGGCTAGAATCTCCGGTCGTTTCGCTCCCTCCCATTCTAAGCGAGCCGCTTCCGCTTTTTGATGATGTCTAGCTCCGCCTCCTAGCCCTTCCTGTCTAAGAACCTTCCGCACGAGAAAGTAAAAATCACTTTCTGTGCGAAAGAACCTTAGCCAACAGGGCTAAACAGTCGGCTCCGCTTTTCTTCTTATCTTCGTTTTCTACTTAATCCCATTGCGTTTTCAACTTTACGTAGTTGTTTCATTGCGACGCGGTTTGCTTTTTCAGCTCCTTGATCAAGGATTTCGTCTAGTTCAGGAGAGTTGATCAGTTCGTTATATTTCTCTTGAATTGGACGGATCGCTTCTACAACAACTTGTGCTAAGTCGCCTTTGAAGTCGCCGTATCCTTTACCCTCGTACGCAGCTTCTAATTCTTCTACTGTTTTTCCTGAGAAAGAGGAGTAGATTGTTAATAAGTTTGAAACACCTGGTTTATTTTCTTTATCGAATTTTACGATGCCGTCTGAATCGGTTACAGCACTTTTAATTTTCTTTTCGATCGTTTTTGGATCGTCAAGTAAACTAATCATCGATTTTGGATTTGGATCAGATTTACTCATTTTTTTCGTCGGCTCTGTTAATGACATTACTCGTGCGCCTACTTTTGGAACGCGAACTTCTGGAATTGTAAACACCTCGCGATAACGCTTGTTAAAACGTTCTGCTAAATCGCGTGTTAACTCCATATGTTGTTTTTGGTCCTCTCCAACTGGAACAATTTCTGTATTATATAGTAGAATGTCAGCTGCCATTAACGGCGGGTATGTTAATAAAGCGGCTGGAACAGACTCTCTTCCTTTTGCTTTATCTTTATATTGCGTCATACGCTCTAATTCACCGACATACGCAGTACACTGCATAATCCATCCAAGCTGAGCGTGTGCTGGAACTTCTGATTGTACAAACAACGTAGCTTTCTTAGGATCGATGCCGCATGCTACGTATAATGCAGCTAGACTACGAATATTTTTACGAAGCTGTACTTGGTCTTGCGGTACAGTAATTGCATGTTGGTTTACAATGCAGAAGTAGCAATCGTGTTCATTTTGCAGTTCTGTAAACTGCTTCATTGCTCCTAAATAGTTCCCAAGTGTAATGGTTCCGCTTGGTTGAATGCCTGAAAAGATAACTGACATATCATTTCCTCCTTGAAAAGATGTATTGTTTTTAATTTTTTATATTTCCGTCTAGAATCCGAACGTCTTGTGGTTTTGAACGAGCCGCTTCCGCTTTTCTTTGTCTAGCTCCGCCTCCTAGCCCTTCCTGTCTAAGAACCTTCCGCACGAGAAAGTAAAAATCACTTTCTGTGCGAAAGAACCTTAGCCAACAGGGCTAGACAGTCGGCTCCGCTTTTCGAGATGTCCAGCTTCAGCGGCTAGAATGGTCGGTGGCTTCGCGCCTTCCTGCGAGGTAAGAAGCACCTCTACGTCAGGAGCTCCATCCTCCTCCCATTCTGAGCGAGCCGCTTGCGCTTTTCGAATACAAAAAAGCCCATTCATCCCTGAAAATAGGGACGAATGGACCGCGGTACCACCCTAATTATTTTGCGAACGCAAAATCTCTTTATCCATTGTAACGTTGGATGTGACGCCAAAGCCTACTCCTGAAACGTTTCGGTTTGGTGCTCAAAAGCCCATTCCATATTGGACAATTACTTGTTCGCACCAAACACAAGCTCTCTGAAATTGCTTCAATATGTACTCTTCTTTCTCATTGCATACGTATAAAATTTTTGTACTATTATAACACATAATAAATAGTTTGCAAATTACTTAAGAACGGTGTAACTAATAATTGTTGATAATGTTCCTAATATGATACCAGTAATCACGATAGGGTATGTCCATACAAAGGAATAAGTTCGATATAATAGTTCTTTCGGATCGCGTTTTTCTTCTTCTTCAATTAAAGATTCAAACTTTTTATTGGACCGACCTAATTTTTTAAAAGCATATATTGTTACATTGAAAAAGCCGCGTTGAAATAGAAATACAAATCCTCCGATAATAATGAAGAGTAAAGCGATATAAAACATCATATTGACAAAATTTAATAAAAAAGAATTAGAAAATATAACAGCATATGCGCCAGAAATCGCAATTGTACTTCCTGTTAATATACTAATACGTGAAAAAAATGTATTCAAATGCTTCCCCTCCGCAAAAATATTACTAGAATTATTATACTATAAAAGTTATAATATGTACTATAAAGAATTTTTAGAAAAAAAATACGATTGCGCATTTTCCTTTAATTAGATAACTTCAATGTTAAGTCTTGTCTTTACAAAAAATATATAAAATACACTGTAAATTAAAAATTTTAACAAAAAAACAAAAAATTATATTCACAATCGTCTCATTCTATGTATAATGAAAATTGTAGAAACTTGGAGATTATTCTTTTAATTCTAAATCTTTACAGGTGAAGCTACATAATGCGCAATTGGAGAATTTCAAGATTTAATCTCATAAGTAAATAGTTTTTAGTAATAATGTGATTTATTCCATCGGTTTCAAGGGTATATGCCTATGATGGGCGTATGCTCTTATTTTTAAAGATAATAGTAAGAATATTTAAAACTATCTTATTGCTTTTGAAAAAATGGGGAGGTGCTATTTATGGGACGTTATACACTACAACGTTTCGTGTACATGGTCATTACATTATTTTTAATCACAACTTTAACATTCTTTTTAATGAAGTTGTTGCCGGGTTCTCCGCTTAAAAATCAGGAGAAGTTATCACCAGCACAAAAAGAAATCATTTTAGACAAATATGGATTAAATGATCCGCTACCAGTGCAATATGCACGCTACATGGGGAATTTAGCTAAAGGGGACTTAGGGGTATCATTTCAGTATGATAACCGTCCAGTAACAGAGATGATTGTTGACCGCATTGGTCCATCTGCACAATTAGGCTTTCAAGCAATTGTTTTAGGAACTTTTATTGGATTATTACTAGGTATTGTTGCAGCGTTACGTACGAATACATGGGCCGATTACGGGGCGACCTTTATATCGGTACTCGGGATGTCGGTACCAGGATTCGTTTTTGCGGCACTACTACAATATTATGTAGCGGTAAAATTAGGTTGGTTACCAGTAGCATTCTGGAAAGGATTTGAATACACAATCCTACCAACGATTGCATTATCAGTAGGTGTAACAGCAACAATTGCTCGTTTTGCACGTACAGAATTAATTGAGGTTATGCAAGCAGATTACATTTTAACAGCAAAAGCAAAAGGGATTAGTCAAAGTGTAATTATTGTAAAACATGCATTGCGAAATGCTCTTATTCCAATCATTACGGTTTTAGGTCCGATGGTCGCTGGTATAATGACAGGAACCCTTGTTATTGAGCAAGTATTTGCTGTACCAGGTTTAGGGGAACAGTTCGTTAAGTCTATTCCATTAAACGACTATACAATTATCATGGGTACAACAATGTTCTATAGTGCAATTTTCATTCTTGTTATCTTTATAGTCGATGTACTATACGGTGTAGTTGATCCTCGTATTCGTTTAGCGGGAGGGAAAAAATGATGAAAGATGTACAAAAAATATCGCCAGATTTATTTCAACCAGCAAATCGCAGCCATACGGATAATGAAGTTATTGCCCGCCCAAGTGTAAAGTTTTGGGAAGATGTAAGAAGACGCTTGTTTCAACATAAAGGCGCAGTTTTTGGGATGGTTATACTCGCTCTCATTACACTGTTAGCGATTTTTGGTCCAATGATGAGTAAATATTCTTATAAAGATCAAGATTTAAACCGTGCGAAAATACCACCGAAAATACCAGTTTTAGAGAACATTCACTGGTTGCCTTTTGATGGTGTAGACCAATATGGTGTAGACCAGTATGAGAAACGTGATATTAAAGATTATTTCTGGTTTGGTACAGATGATCTTGGTCGTGACATTTGGACAAGAACGTGGGATGGAACACGAGTATCTTTATATATCGCATTATTAGCAGCAGCAATCGATTTAATTATTGGGGTTGCATATGGTGGTATCTCAGCATTCTACGGAGGCCGTGTTGATAACTACATGCAACGTTTCGTTGAAGTATTAAATGGTATTCCGTACTTAATTATTGTAATATTAATGGTAATTGTAATGGATCCTGGTATTCTATCAATTACATTTGCGATGGCTCTTACAGGATGGATTGGAATGTCACGTGTTGTGCGTGGACAAGTATTGAAAATGAAAAATCATGAGTATGTATTGGCATCACGTACACTTGGAGCAACAAATACACAATTAATTGTAAGACATTTAGTACCAAACTTAATGGGTTCTATCATTGTTATGACGATGTTCACAATTCCAAGTGCAGTGTTTGGAGAAGCTTTCTTAAGTTTCATCGGTCTAGGAATTCAGCCACCGTTAGCATCATTAGGTTCTTTAGTAAGTGATGGATATAAATCAATTCAAACATATCCACATATGATGTTTATTCCAGCGTTTGTAATTAGTATGTTGATCTTAGCATTTAACTTATTAGCAGATGGTTTACGTGATGCATTAGATCCAAAAATGCGTAAATAAAGCGGGGAAGGAGATGGAATGATGAAAACTTTGTTAGAAGTAAAAGATTTACAAGTTTCGTTCGACACACATGCTGGTGAAGTACAAGCAGTGCGCGGAGTTACTTTTGATCTGAAAAAAGGAGAAACGCTAGCAATTGTGGGGGAATCTGGTTCTGGTAAGTCCGTTACGTCTAAAGCGCTAATGGACTTAATTCCAAAGCCACCAGGACGCATTAAGAATGGGGAAATTATTTTTGACGGCCGTGATTTAACGAAGTTGTCTGAAAAAGAAATGCAACAAATTCGCGGAAAAGAGATTGCGATGATTTTCCAAGATCCAATGACATCTTTAAATCCAACGATGACAATTGGTAATCAAATTATGGAAGGTCTTATTAAGCATCAAGGAATGAGTAAAGCTGATGCTCGTAAAGTTGCGTTAGAGCTGATCGACCTTGTAGGGATTCCGAATCCAGAAGCACGTCTTAAGCAATATCCGCACCAATTTTCAGGTGGTATGAGACAGCGTGTTGTTATTGCGATGGCGCTTGCTTGTAATCCGAAATTATTAATTGCCGATGAGCCAACAACTGCGCTTGACGTAACAATTCAAGCACAAATTTTAGAGTTGATGAAAGACATTCAGCAAAAAACAGAAGCGGCTATCATTTTTATTACGCATGATTTAGGTGTTGTTGCCAATGTAGCGGACCGCGTAGCTGTTATGTATGCAGGGAAAGTTGTAGAGATTGGAACAGTGGATGAAATTTTCTATAATCCGAAACATCCGTATACATGGGGATTATTAGCTTCTATGCCAAGCCTAGAAGGTGGGGAAGATGAATTATATGCAATTCCGGGAACGCCGCCAGACTTATTAAAGCCGCCAAAAGGTGATGCATTTGCAGCGCGTAATCCACAAGCGTTAAAGATTGACTTTGAAATGGAACCACCTTTATTCAAAATAAGTGATACGCATTATGCAGCAACGTGGCTGCTTCATGAACAAGCTCCGAAAGTGGAGCCGCCTGAAATTGTCCAAAGACGTATTCGACAAATGAAAGCGGGTGAACAGCATGACAAATAATCGTGAAAAATTAATTGAAGTGAAAAATGTAAAGCAATATTTTAACGTGAACGGCGGAGTTGTTAAAGCAATTGATGATGTGACATTCGACATTTACCGCGGAGAAACATTCGGCCTTGTAGGTGAGTCTGGTTCTGGTAAATCAACAACGGGAAGAACAATCATTCGTTTATATGACGCAACGGCGGGCGAAGTGTTGTTTGATGGGAATAATGTACACGGTAAAAAATCACGTGCGGAATTAAAGAAATTTAACCGTAAAATGCAAATGATTTTCCAAGATCCATACGCATCGTTAAATCCGCGTATGAGCGTTGGTGATATTATTGCAGAAGGAATTGATATTCACGGTCTTGCTAAAAACAAAGAAGATCGTATGAAGCGTGTGTATGAATTACTTGAAACAGTTGGTTTGAACCGTGAGCATGCAAGTCGTTTCCCGCATGAATTCTCTGGTGGACAACGTCAGCGTATTGGGATTGCAAGAGCGTTAGCAGTAGAACCGGACTTTATTATTGCCGATGAGCCGATTTCAGCACTTGACGTGTCAATTCAGGCGCAAGTAGTTAACTTATTGAAAAATCTACAAAAAGAAAAAGGCTTAACATACTTATTTATTGCCCATGATTTATCGATGGTAAAATATATTAGTGATCGCATCGGTGTTATGCATCACGGGAAAATCGTGGAACTTGCAACAAGTGAAGAGTTATACGAGCATCCAATTCATCCGTATACAAAATCACTACTATCAGCAATTCCGCTTCCAGATCCAGATTATGAGCGCAATCGTAAACGTATCGTGTACGATCCATCTCAGCATCAATATGGAAATGAAGAACCGCAAATGCGCGAAGTTCGTCCAGGACATTTCGTTCTTTGCTCAGAAGCTGAGTATAAGAAGTATAAAGAAATCTATCAATAAGAGAAACCGAGCACGTGGAAAATGTGCTCGGTTTTTCGTTGTTTAAAAAAATGAAAGTATTTTGTACAAAATATATATTATAAAAATCTTTAGATTATATTCAGATAATTTAAATTAATTTAAAAATAACAAAAAATCGATGGAAATATTGATACTAAAGCAAAGTAGAATAATGGGATGTTAACAGAAAATTTTTATAAAATAGAAAAATAAATATACAAATAATCAATTTGTATGTATAATATGAATTATTAGAACTTAATTACTTTTTATTATTTTCAATGAAAGAGCTAACATTTTGGAGGAGGGTATAATACATGAAGAAAAAGGTGCCGATGCTACTTGCATCAACATTGACAGTCAGCATGATTTTAGGGGGATGCGGATCTTCAAAAGATGATTCGAAGGCGAAAGCAAAAGGGGACACAAGTAATGCGAAGCAGGTAATCAATATGATTGAAACAGCTGAGCTTCCGACGATGGATACAACATTAACAACAGACTCAGCATCTTCAAGCGTAATGAACAATGCAATGGAAGGATTATATCGTCTTGGAAAAGATCAAAAGGTAGTTCCAGGTGTAGCTGAGTCGTATCAAAAATCAGAAGATGGAAAGAAATATACGTTTAAATTACGCAAAGATGCAAAATGGTCAAATGGCGACCCTGTAACAGCAAAAGATTTTGTGTACGCTTGGCAACGAGCAGTAAATCCAGATACAGCTGCAAAGTCTGCTTACATTATGTTTGATGTGAAGAATGCAGAAAAAATTAATATGAAACAATTGCCAGTAGACCAATTAGGTGTAAAAGCAGTTGATGATTATACATTCGAAGTAGAACTAGATAATCCGGTTCCGTATTTTGTGAATTTAACAGTATATCCACTGTTCTTCCCACTTAATGAAAAATTCGTAAAAGAACAAGGGCAAAAACATGGATTAGAAGCGAATACAACATTATATAATGGTCCATTTGTATTAAGTGAATGGAAACATGAGCAAAGCTACCAATTAAAGAAAAATCCATCTTATTGGGATAATAAAGCAGTTAAATTAGAAGAAGTAAACTTTAATATCGTAAAAGAAACAGGAACAGCAATAAATTTATATGAAACAAAAGCAGTTGACCGTGTTCTTTTATCGGCAGAATTTGTAGATAAATATAGAAAAGATAGCGGTTTTAAAACGACAAGTGATCCAACAGTATTCTTCTTACGTTTAAATGAAAAGAATCCTGCTTTAGCAAATAAAAATATTCGTAAAGCGATTTCTTTAGGGTTTGAGCGTAAAGGTATGATCAATACATTGTTAAATAACGGTTCAAAAGCAGCTGGCGGCTTAGTTCCGGAAGACTTTGTTAAGAGTTCTGACGGGAAGGACTTCCGTAAAGAAAATGGAAATCTTGCAAAAGTGGATCTAAAAGAAGCGAAAAAGTATTGGGAAGCTGGTAAAAAAGAACTTGGAAAAGACACAATTGAATTAACGCTATTAAACTCTGATACAGAATTAGCGAAGAAAATTAGTGAGTTTTTAAAGGGTGAATTAGAAAAGAATTTACCAGGCTTAAAACTAAATGTGAAAGTACAACCTTTTGCACAATTATTAAAATTAGAGAGCAGCGGTGATTACGATATTTCATATAGCGGCTGGGGACCAGACTACCCAGATGCAATGACATTCCTTGATTTATTTGTAACAAACGGTGCACAAAATAAAATGGGTTATTCAAATGCTAAGTATGATGAGTTGATTACAAAGGCTAAGAAAGAAGGATCTGATGTAAAAGGACGTTGGAATGACCTGTCGAAAGCAGAAAAAATCCTATTCGATGAAGCGGCGATTGCACCAATCTATCAACGTGGAAGAGCATTCTTAGAGCGTGAAACAATAAAAGATCTTTATGTCAATAAATATGGCCCAGAGTTAAGCTTTAAGTGGACTTCTGTAGGAAAATAGTACGTATGAAAAAGAAGCAGGATTCGAATCCTGCTTCTTTTTTAATACGTATGTTTTTTATAAATCCCTTTACCACCAACTTGATTCCAGCCCGTTTGCACTTCTGCAGATTTATTTACGAATTTCATTTTGTCTTTACGACCAAACAATTTTTCGCCAATCCCATTTGTAATAATTCCAATAGTTGCGGTGATCCCAATGACTAATGCTGCAACGATTACAAAATCAAGAAAAAAAGCTCCCATATGTAATCCCCCTTTGCACAAGTATATTTCTATTGTATGTCGAAAAAGACGAAAAATAAAGAATTGTTCAACAAAAAGAATGTGTTTGTAAAATTTGTATAGACAGCAGGAAAGTAGTTTGATAAAATAAATTGAGAACAGGTGTTCTTTTGTTTTGTACATATTTTTCTTACAAAATGCACATCTTTTGCATAACTTTTATGTATATTATGAATAAAAATTGTTGTATATTTCTGTTCTGTTCTATTGTATAATGATTATAGAAGTTACTTATTTAAAATAATTATTTTTTTAGAGAAGTTCGTTTATAAGTTTTGAAGTTCTTTATTTTTAGATGAGTAATACAAAATTTGTTTGAGTATCATTATAAAAATGTGAAATAGTACAGAATTTGTACTTTTTAAGGAGAGTGAGTAATGTATGGTAACACTATATAGTTCTCCAAGTTGTACGTCTTGTAGAAAAGCGAAATTATGGTTAGAGGAAAACCATATTCCTTATACAGAACGTAATATTTTCTCAGATCCATTATCGATCGAGGAAATTAAAGAGATTTTACGTATGACGGAAAGTGGAACAGATGAGATTATTTCGACTCGTTCTAAAGTTTTTCAAGAATTAAATATTAATTTAGAGTCTTTACCTCTTCAAGATTTATATAATCTTATTCGTGATTACCCAGGCATTCTTCGTCGTCCTATTATCATTGATGAAAAACGCCTACAAGTTGGTTATAACGAAGATGAAATTCGTCGTTTCTTACCACGAACAGTGAGAACGTTCCAATTACGAGAAGCGCAGCGCCTTGTAAATTAATATAATATGACAAAAGAACTGATTCCTAATCCTGATTGAGCAGAATGTGTGAATCAGTTTTTTTTTATTTTGTGCAAAGCAGATACTGTATATTTCGTCAAACGACCGATATTGTATGTAAATCCATTCCGATTTTTTCAACACTACAAGTTGGTGCTATGAAAAAACAACATACCCACCCCTTGCATTCTCCCTATGTTTAAAAGCCAGCCCGTGGCAGAAAAAAGCTCTGACCGTTACTGCGCAAGGCCAGCAGCTCACGCCCCCCTTAAAAAAGAGTTTTTTAGGTTTTTTCTTTATATTTACTAACCCTGTTCAGTGATAAATCGCTCAAGTATTCCGCAGCTTTACCTGGTTTACAACAACTCCAACTAGTAACACTGTAATCATAAAAAGAAAAGGAATGCTTGCTGTGAAAAGTGGTTTTGCCTCGAAAAATGTTCTAAGATTCTCTTCATGCATTACCATGCGACCGGCTGTGTAAGCTAAGATTGAAGCGCCGATATAAACGAGAAGAGGGAATCTTTCCATGCATAATAAAATAAGTTTACTTCCCCAAATAATAATAGGAATAGAAATGAGTAATCCGATAATAACTAATGTAATATCTCCATGAGAAGCTCCTGCGATTGCTAGTACATTATCAAATCCCATAACAAGATCTGCAAAAACGATTGTTCGTACAGCTTGGAATAATGTTGTCTTTGCCTTAATATTAGACATATTATGGCTATTATCTGTAAGAAGATTAATTGCAATGAAAGAAAGTAAAATGCCACCTGCTAATTGCAAAAAGGGAATATTAAGTAAATAAACGGCCATTATTGTGAGTAGGATCCGTAATACGATGGCTAAACCAGTTCCTAAAATAATTGCTTTATTCCGTTCTGCTTCTGGCAAGTTTCGGCTAGCGAGTGCAATGACAATGGCGTTATCGCCGCCTAATACAACATCGATACCAACGATGATAAAGATGGATGTGAGAAAGTCTAAATCCATTCAAATTGCCTCCATTTACTCAGTCCTAATAGGAAGAAATATCGTCTATTAGGAGCGGATTTGTTTTCATTCACGTCATATGTAACAGAAGGATTTTATTTAAGCATCGTAAGCTTGTTTCGTTTACATCATATGCAGGAAAAAAGAATATAGGACAATCAATTCCAGCGAAAGCATGTCCAATGTTTTTGGAAGGGAGAAGAGAGCGTAATAATTGGAATCCATTTTAATTTTTCAATATTAATAGTTGTTGCTATGAAGAAACAGCAAGCTCACTACTTGCATTCTCCTTATGTTTAAAATCCCGCCCAGGCAGAAATAGGTCCTGACCGCTACTATGCATGGTCAGATGTACTGGCCCACCTAAAAAAAGTGGGCTTTTCATTCAGTTTTCAATTCATACTTGCTGCTATGTTAACTCAAAAATTAGGTAAATAACTGTTTTTTTAGCAAATAAGGTGATTTTATTTCCATTCTGGCGCATCTTATCATAAAATGAGAGTACAAGATTCTAACTTTTTTTGTAATATGATTGGGGAGTCCCTTCATAACCATTCCAAATAGGAAGGGAGAGGTGCATTATGGATATTGAAAGAGTTAATGATCATACGATGAAATTTTATATCTCGTACATTGATATAGAAGACCGCGGATTTGACCGCGAAGACATTTGGTATAATCGCGATAAAAGTGAACAATTGTTTTGGGAAATGATGGATGAAGTGCGTGACCATGATGACTTTTTTATAGATGGGCCACTTTGGATTCAAGTGCAGGCGCTTGAAAAGGGAATTGAAGTACTTGTAACGAAAGCGCAGCTTTCAAAAGACGGGCAAAAACTAGAGTTACCAATTGGTCTTGATAAGATTATTGATATTCCTTTAGATGAGCAAATTGAATCGTTATTTGAACAGGAATTAGAAGAGGTAGGAGCCATTTTTAATGAAGATGGCACATTCGGTTTTTTAATTAAATTTGACGATTTTGAGCACGTTATTTCATTAAGTCATCGACTTATATTTGAAGAGGTAAAAGATGAGTTATATTCATTTGAAGACCGCTATTATGTATATGTCGAGTTTGATGAGGTAGTGCACGATGAAGAGGAGATTGACCGTATCTTAAGTGTGATCTTAGAATATGGAGAGGAATCTGCTTTAACAATTTATCGTGTTCGTGAATATGGAAAGCAAATTGTTGCTGAACGTGCACTTGAAACAATTCGTCAGCATTTTTCTCTTGGAATGTAGGCCGATTTCCTTATAATGAAATCGGCTTTTTAAATGCGTATATACGAACAGTGATTGTAAGTAAGGGGGGCGGATATGAAAAATACGTTGAAGCTATTGTTCTTTTTAATTGGTTTATTTATGGTATTTATTTCGTTGCGTTTATTTATTGATGTAACATTTTATTCAGATGTAATTGGCATTAAAGATATTTCGTTTTTAGGAATTATAAGTATTTTATTTACAATATCAGGGTTTTTAATTGGCTTTGTCATTTTTTTAGAAAATCGCCAGCCCTCGAAAACATTAACTTGGTTAATTGTACTTGGAATTTTTCCGGTAATTGGATTTTTTGCATATCTTCTGTTTGGACAAAATTTTCGAAGGAAACGAATGTTTCAAAAGAAAGCACTTCTAGACGAACAAGCATTTTTACAATATAAAGGGCATGAGTACGATCAAAATCGTATATTGAAAAAGCATGGACATCAAGAATTGTTATTTCGGTTAGCTGATCGGCTAGGGGCATTAAATATTTCGTTTCATACGGAAACGAAAGTATTAACAAATGGAAAAGAGACATTTCAAGCAATTTTAGATGGATTGAAAAAGGCAAAGCATCATATTCATATGGAATATTATATTGTGCGTGATGATAAAATTGGCACAAAAATTAAGGATATCCTTATCGAAAAAGCAAAAGAAGGTGTGGTCGTTCGATTTTTATATGATGCGGTAGGAAGTTTTAAACTTTCAAACACATATATTGAGGAATTGAACAATGCCGGCGTGGAAATGGTTCCGTTTTTTCCAGTACGGTTTCCGATTTTAAATGACAAAATTAACTATCGAAATCACCGGAAAATTATTGTTGTTGACGGAAATGAAGGATTTGTTGGTGGTTTAAATATCGGTGACGAGTATTTAGGAGAAAATAAATATTTTGGTTTTTGGCGAGACACGCATTTATATTTACGAGGCGAAGCAGTGCGAAGTTTACAACTTATCTTTTTACAAGACTGGTTTTATATGACGGGAGAAGCGGTATTAACTCCTGATTATTTACAGGTGGATGTTGTAAAAGGAGAAGGACAGGGAGGCGTGCAGCTCGTTGCAGGCGGACCTGATAATAAGTGGGAAACGATTAAACATTTATACTTTGCGATGATTGCTTCAGCGCGAAAATCAATTTGGATCGCAACGCCATATTTTATTCCCGATGATGATATTTTGTCAGCGTTAAAAGTAGCAGCTTTAGCAGGGATTGATGTTCGCTTGTTAATGCCGAGTAAACCAGATAAGAGGACTGTATTTTATGCGTCTCGCTCCTATTTTCCCGAATTGTTAGAGGCAGGCGTTAAAGTATATGAATATGAAAAAGGATTTTTACACAGTAAAGTTGTAATTGTTGATTCTGATATCGCATCAATTGGAACGGCAAATATGGATATGAGAAGTTTTCATTTGAATTTTGAAGTGAATGCCTTTTTATATGATACAAACAGTATTCGCAAACTTGTGACCGATTTTGAAGAGGACTTACAGGTGTCGAATGAAATTCATGTTGATCGTTTTAATAACCGTCGCCTTGTGATGCGAATTGTGGAATCGACATATCGTTTATTATCTCCGTTACTTTAAAGGCTCATGAAAATGAGTCTTTTTTTGTCCCGCTAATTTAGGGTAGTATATTTAAGCACTTCACGGCCCGATTGGTGGGAGCTTTCCTTCAGAAAAAAACCTAACTGAAGGAAGCTTCACTTTATTTCAGCAGGAACTTTTTCGTTGGTGTCGAATAGTCTAGTGCGGAAGAAAGGAATGATGTTATGTTTGTTGCAAAGAGAGAAAATGGAGAAGAAATTCATCTTCTTCATGGCTGGAAGGAAAAGCAACTAATGATGTTGCGGAAGAATGAGCGCTTTTTCTGTCCCATTTGTCACTTCGAAGTCCAGCTGAAATTAGGAAAACAAAAACAATGGCATTTTGCTCATAAGAAATCACATAACTGTAAAATTGAGTTTGAAAATGAATCGGCGTATCATATGCGGGGGAAAGAGCAGTTATATAGGTGGTTTCAGTCACAAGTTTGTTCGGTAAAATTAGAGCACTATTTACCAGCAATTCAGCAACGACCTGATTTGTTTGTCACAATTGATAATCGGCAAATTGCGATTGAATATCAATGTGCTACTTTATCAGAGCAGCAGTTGTTAAAACGAACAGAAGGGTATTGGAAAGAAGGGATTCAAATATTATGGATTTTAGGAGGGAATCAACTCAAACGTCACGGAGCATATTGGCTGTCACTTTCCTCTTTTCATTCCTGCTGTGTGCAATATCATCCCAATCCATATCTCCTCTATTTTTGCCCCGATGCAAAAGCTTTTTTCAAATGTAATCTTCTTTTACCTTTTTCCTCGTCTATCGTTTTTTCACATGCAATTTATTTTCCTCTTTCTATCACTACATTCAAAAACCTTCTTACAACATCACCTATTTCCATTGAACGTTTAGAAAAAGAGTGGATGAATAAAAAACAGCGCTTTAGGGCGAATAGCATTCATATGTGGAAACGGGCGAGCGTTCTTTTTTAGAGCTTCTTTATGAGCATCGCATATCCCTTTCTTGTTTTCCTGCTGAGGTCGGTGTTCCAGTACCGTCGCTTTTGGCATTTCGTACCCATCCTTTCATATGGCAAGCTTATATTTTAATTGAGCTATTAGGAAAATTTGCGGTAGGAGACTATTTTTCGTTGCATACTGTTTTTCAGTATGTTGACCGGCACATAGGGATTCGGAGGCGCTTTTTGCCATATTTCCCGCAAATATTTTGGCAGCAGGCAGTGAGAGAGTATATGCAATTTTTATGTGTAATTGGGGAAATTGAGCAAGTAGATGTTTACAAATATCGAAAACTGCGTTGTTTTATTGTTCCTAAAACAGAAGAGGAAGTGAGGAGATTTGATCGTTTATTTTTAACAGAATCTCTTATGCTTCTGAAAGCAAAATACAACATGAGTGAAGGGAAAACGGATATAATAGAAAAGTACCCAGAAGGAATTACATAAGAAGAATCGAATTGTACTATATAAATACGAATTGAAAAAATAACATAAAACCCTTTCCTTTTTTAGGTAGGCGGGAGCATCTGGCCATGCATAGCAGCGGTCAAGACCTTTTTCTGCCACAGGCGTGATTGTAAACAAAAGGAGAATGCAAGTAGCGGGTATGTTGTTTCTGCATAGCAGCGACTTATATGTTGAAGAATCAAAACGGATTTATGTAGGATCTGATTAAGGAGGGTTTATAAATGAATGAACAAAAAACAGCAAAGGCATTGCCGGCGCGTAGTGAAATTGAAGTAGAAAATACGTGGCGCTTAGAAGATATTTTCCAAACAGATGCAGAGTGGGAAACAGAATTTCAAGCGGTGAAAGAGCTATTACCAAAGCTGACGGAATTTAAAGGAAAACTTGGCGAATCAGCAGATGCATTGTTAGAGACGCTGCAGTATGAAGATGAAATATCAATGCGTCTTGGTAAGCTGTATACATACGCACATATGCGCTATGACCAAGATACAACAAATTCAGCTTATCAAGCGTTGAATGACCGCGCGACAAGTTTGTATTCACAAGTATCAAGTAGCATGGCGTACATTCTGCCAGAAATTTTAACAATCGCAGAAGAGACACTGCAATCATTTTTACAAGAAAATAAAGAACTAAAGGTATACGAGCATGCATTAGAAGAAATTACGCGTCAACGTCCTCACGTATTATCAGAGGCGGAAGAAGCGTTATTAGCTCAAGCTTCTGAGGTGATGAGTGCATCTAGTAAGACATTTGGTATACTTAATAACGCAGACTTGAAATTCCCATCTATTCAAGATGAAAATGGGGAAGATGTAGAAGTGACGCACGGACGTTATATTCAGTTTTTAGAAAGTGATGATCCGCGTGTTCGTCATGATGCGTTTCATGCAGTATATGAAACGTATGGAAAATATAAGAATACATTTGCGAGCACATTAAACGGTGCAATTAAACGAAATAATTTTTATTCTAAAGTCCGTAAATATGATTCTGCTCGCCAATCGGCGCTCAGCAATAATAATATTCCAGAGTCTGTGTATGATCAGCTTGTGGAAACAGTAAATGAAAACTTACATTTATTACATCGTTACATTGATATTCGGAAACGAGCACTTGGATCAGAAGAATTGCACATGTATGATCTATACACACCGCTCGTACCAGAAGTGAAAATGAACGTCACATATAAAGAAGCGCAAGATATTCTTTTACAATCATTACATGTACTTGGGGAAGAGTATGTAGAGATTTTAAAAGAAGCGTATGAAAATCGCTGGGTAGATGTATATGAAAATAAAGGGAAGCGAAGCGGTGCTTATTCATCTGGTGCATATGGAACAAATCCATATGTGTTAATGAACTGGCATGACAATGTAAATAATTTATTTACGCTGGCGCATGAGTTTGGCCATTCTGTGCATAGTTACTATACAAGAAAAACACAGCCTTACGTGTATGGCGATTATTCGATTTTCGTCGCGGAGGTAGCGTCTACATGTAATGAAGCACTTCTTAATGATTATTTATTAAAAACGACAGATGATAAGAAGAAACGTCTATATTTATTAAATCATTATTTAGAAGGTTTCCGTGGTACGGTATTCCGTCAAACTATGTTTGCTGAGTTTGAACATGTGATTCATCAAAAAGTGCAAGAAGGTCATGCTGTAACGCCAGATATGTTAACGGATATTTACTATGAGCTAAATAAAAAGTATTTCGGCGATAGCTTAGTGATCGATAAAGAAATTGGTTTAGAGTGGTCCCGTATTCCACATTTCTATTACAATTATTATGTATATCAATATGCAACGGGCTTCAGTGCAGCAACTGCTTTATCAAAACAAATTTTAGAAGAAGGTAAGCCGGCTGTAGAACGTTACATTAATGAGTTCTTAAAAGCAGGAAGCTCTGACTATCCAATTGAAGTATTGAAAAAAGCTGGTGTTGATATGACGTCATCAGAGCCTGTGAAGGAAGCAATGCAAGTATTTGAAGAGAAATTAAATGAATTAGAAGCACTTCTATTTGAAGAGAAGTAGACAGAAAACGAGAGTCGCATGACTCTCGTTTTTTTATCCCGCTATTCGTGGGCAGTAATACTCCCACCTCAAAATTCAGCGAAAGCATTGTCCAGCTCCAGCGGCTAGAATCTCCGGTCGTTTCGCCCCCTCGGACGAGGCAAAAAGCGCCTCTCTGTCAGGGGCTTGGGCGTCCTGCGATTCTGAGCGAGCCGCTTCCGCTTTTCTTAAGAAGTTAGGTGGGAGATAAACTGCCCGTAAAAGCCCGATTGGTTCAACTAATAATCAGTGGGGGATGAAGAAAACCCCCCACTGATTAAAGTTTCACTTTATTTAGAATCCTTTAAAACGTTTGTGGTTATTAAAATAAGATACAGTGAATATAATTGCTCCAAATAAAAGTGGAATTGCTAAAATAAGCGGAAACACTTGTAATAATGAGAGAACGTATAAACAAAAAAACAAAAAAATAATACAAAGGAGTAAGACAAGATAGGATTTTTTCAATGAAAACCCTCCTAAAAAGACTCTTTATATATTGTATTCTAAAATGAAAACGTTTAGAATGTGACAGAAATGTGAAATTCGACAAAAGAGGTTGTCAATTAACGTCGAATCTTGTAATATAATAAACGTGAACGAATTCACATACAAACATATACCCCTTTGTTTGAACGTGAAATTTCTCCCATCCCCTTTAATATTTTTATAAGCCGTAAAGAAAACGACCTAGTGTTTTACACTAGGTCGTTTTCCTTTGTAATCCATTTCCAATACCGTTCACATTTTCTATCAATCATGCGCACTTTCCTCTTCAATAACAATTTTTTCATTTCTCGTTCAGCTTCGTTTTCAGAGTAATTATAAATAAAGGCAATTTCTTTTGTTGACATAAACTGAACGTGCTCTAGGAATAGTTCTAGAGGAGGAAGAGGTTGCGGTTCGATGTTTTCTTTTACAATTTCTTTTAATACTTGTACGTATACATCGTAATGATAAATACCGCCAACTTTAATTCCTTCTTCGTTTGAATTCGCATGAAAGAACACGAGAGAAGGAATTTCGGTAATGTGCATTTCATTCGTAAATTTTAAATCACATTGAAATGCTTTTGTCGCACTTACAGAATGTAAATCTTGTTTAAATTCTTCCGCATCAATTCCACTTTGCTTTGCACAAGTAAGCAGCGTATCTATAGTTGGTTTCGCTATATTTTCAAGTAAAATAGACTCTTGTAGTTTTCGTAAAAATTTCGAACCTGCTTTTCGACCTTGTAGTTCTGCTGCTTTAATTGCAATTGAAGTGATATATGGAGTTGATGCACCGCCGTGTGTATATACTTTTCCATCGCAAGAAAACCCTTGTAAACTTGTTGTTCTCTCCCACACAAATCGAATATTAGCAGGTTTATTCCATTTGTGTGATGGGGAAATAGCCCCTTCTACTTTACCAGTAACGATGTGACGGAGTGAAAAGTATTTTCCATATTCGAGCCATAATTTAATTATGATTGGCTCAATTTCCCAACAATCTTTACAGAGTGGATCAATAAATAAATATGCTTCTACAGACTTTGGTTCACATCTTGAAAGAGAGATTGGTACAGTATGTCTTGTTTCCTGTTTATCCATTAAGCTTCACCTGTTTCAGGAGTATTAACCATGTGCTGTGCAGTTAATGTCAAACGCTCAAATACAAACTCACGAATCGGTCCATGTACATCAGTATCATCCATCGCTTGCTCCATACATGAGAGCCAGGCTTTTGCCCGCTTTGGGGTAATTTCAAATGGCAAATGACGAGCTCGTAGCATTGGATGACCATGCTCTTCTGTATAGAGGCTTGGTCCTCCTAAATATTGCGTTAAAAATTGTTTTTGCTTCCTAGCAGTTTCCGTTAAATCGTCTGGGAAGATGGGAGATAAGTCAGGGTGTTTACTGACATAGGAATAAAATGTATCAACTAATTTTGCAATGCCTTGTTCACCGCCAATTGCTTCAAATGGTGTCGTTGGTTGCTTGTTCATCCTTGTGACTCCTTTTTCCATCAAATATATATCTATCCCCGCTATTATTTGTAGTAAGACAAAGAGATAGGCAAGAGATACTGTAAGGTTTAATTTGTGAGAGCTTTCCTTTTGTGAGGAAAAGCACCTCACAAAAGGAAGTTTCACTTTATTGTAGCAACGGATTGTTATGAAGGGCAAATAAATAGCTCTCAATCAATCCTTTGCTAGTTTATTGCTCTTTTTGTTCTTTGGCAAGAAAAAAGCGTTGCACTTTATTTTTTGTATGTCGAACTGGAATATTATGTTTCTCTAAGAAAGAAGAAAATGCTGCTTGTCCAGCCTGCTCATCGCTTACTTCATATTCGATTTCGTAATCATCATGCTCGTAATAAAAACTATGATCGAATACGAGTGTACCGCATTCGAATGTTGTTTCTGCTCGTTCAGTTGTTAAGCTTCCCATATATTGTAGTGAAGAAACAGGGATTTGGAGGTTTTCTAATTGCTTAGAAACGGCACCCTTGATTAATGTATTTGTTTCAATCATATTGTTTGCTTCTTCTTCTGTTAAAGTTTGATGTGTCTCTAACAAGCCAATTTCTGCTGGCTGTTTTAGTGTTAGCGTATAGGTGTTGTTTTTATAGCGAATACGAAGGGCAGCACCTGCGTTTTTTAATGAAAATGCTGGTGTTTCGAAATAATGATTCACTTGTTTTGCGAATGTTGTAATGGAAAATGTGTGACATAAAGAATGGAATTCCTCTTTTGTAACCATATTTTTAAATTCAATCTCAATTTCTTGTTTCATATGTACGCTCCTTTTATGAAATATCTGTTAATCATTATCGCTTTTTCCTAAATTTCAATCAATGTTTTATTTGTTTCAGTGTATGTTATGTTACAATGAAAATGTTGATAATGACAGGAAGTATAATATGGAGGAGTTAAAGTATGCAAAATAAAATTCAAGTTAAGAGCGTAGAAAAAAGAGAGAATGCTCTTATTTTTTGTGCAGAAAATACAGAGTTATGTGTAGAAAAATTGAAGGCGCGTAGCCACGTACTTGTGGATTCAGATAATTTATCATTTTTATATATTTTAGAGAATGAAACAACCTTTATTTACATAAGCATCCCACATACGTGTTGGGAAGAATTAAAACACGCAATGAAGAACGATGATAAGATGTTTGTTCGTATTCAAGACGTTGAAATTGAGTTAGAACAAATGAAAGAAGAATTAGAGTATTTAATTGGAAATATTGAAGGAAATGCAAATTACGGTGAGGAACTCGTAAATGAAGTAGAAAAAGTGTTTCTATAAAGTGAAACTTTAATCAGTGGGGGGTCATCCTCCAATGATTATTAGTTGAACTAATCGGGCTTTTACGGGCAGTTTACCTCCCGCCTAACCTCTTTGCTTTTGCTGAATTTTGAGGCGGGAGTATTACTGCCCGTTAATGCGGGATAAAAGAAAGCTTTCAGTGAGATAAAAGAAACTGATTTGTTTTGGTGGTGGTTACATTGGATCGAAATTGGGAAGAATTTTTAGCTCCTTATCATCAAGCTGTAGGAGAATTAAAAGTAAAATTAAAAGGAATGCGTTCTCAGTTTGAAATGTTGGCCGAACATTCGCCGATTGAGTTTGTAACAGGCAGAGTCAAATCTGTTGCAAGTATTATAGATAAAGCAGAAAAACGAGACATTTCGCTCAGTCGTTTGCAAGAAGAGATGCAAGACATTGCCGGGCTTCGGATGATGTGTCAATTTGTTGATGATATTAAGCCGGTTGTAGAGTTTTTACGACAACGTAACGATTTTGAAATTGTGGAAGAACGCGATTACGTGACGCAAAAGAAAGAAAGTGGATATCGCTCCTATCACGTTGTTATTAGTTACCCTGTGCAAACGATTCGCGGAGAGAAAAAAGTGTTAGTTGAAATTCAAATCCGCACGTTAGCAATGAATTTTTGGGCAACAATCGAGCATTCTTTAAATTATAAATATCGTGGACGTTTTCCAGAAGATATTAAAGTGCGTTTGCAGCGCGCAGCTGAAGCAGCTTACTTATTAGACGAAGAAATGTCTTCGATTCGTCTTGAAATTAAAGAGGCACAAAAGATTTTTTCACGCAAAAAAGAATCGAAGGAAACAGAATAATAAACTAAAGGGTGTTGAGCGATGAAGTTTGCAATTATGTCAAAGGGAGATCAATCATCAAATGCGCTTACGAGTACGATGACAGAGTACTTACGTGATTTTGAACTTACAATGGATGAAAATGAGCCGGATATTGTAATTTCCGTTGGGGGAGATGGAACGCTGCTGCATGCGTTTCATCGCTACCAGGATCGGTTAGATAAAACAGCATTTGTCGGGGTGCATACCGGGCATTTAGGATTTTATGCAGATTGGTTACCGACAGAAGTTGAGAAGCTTGTCATTGCGATTGCGAAAACGCCTTTTCAAGTTGTTGAATATCCATTATTAGAGGTCATCATTCGTTATATGAATGGGACTAAAGAATCACAATATTTAGCGCTAAATGAAGCAACCGTAAAAAGTAGTGAAGGAACGCTTGTTATGGATGTAGAAATTCGCGGTGAATATTTTGAAACATTCCGCGGCGATGGTCTCTGTATTTCAACACCTTCTGGTAGTACTGCGTATAATAAAGCGCTGGGCGGTGCAATTATTCACCCGTCTTTGGAAGCGATTCAAGTTACGGAAATGGCGTCTATTAATAATCGCGTTTTCCGTACGGTTGGATCTCCGCTCGTATTACCGAAGCATCATACATGTGTGTTAAAACCAGTTACTGGAATGAACTTACAAATTACAATTGATCATTTAGCGATGGTTCACCAAGATGTCAAATCGATTCAATATCGAGTGGCAGATCAAAGAGTTCGATTTGTTAGGTTTCGCCCATTTCCATTTTGGAAGCGAGTGCGTGATTCATTTGTTGCGGATCAGTAAGAGGGAACTTATAGCAGCGGGAAAAGCACTCGCTGCTATATAAATACGATTTGAAACAAGCCCTTTCTTTTTAGAGAGGCGAGAGCGTCTGGCCGTGCATAGTGACGGTCAGGCCTTTTTCTGCCACGTGCAAGGGGTAAAACAAAGGAAGTAGAGGTTCGTTTGTTTCTGCGTGGCAGCGGCTTAGGTGTTGAAAAATCAAAATGCTAATTATGTTCATACGGGCGATTTTCCATTGTGAACACATCATTAGAGAGGGTTATGCAATTGAAAAGGTTTACGTTAACTTGGTGTATAGCAAAGGCTGATGAAGGAATGCTTATTCGAGAATTTTTGAAAACGAAAGGTATTTCAAAGGCAGCGTTAACGGATATAAAGTTTCGTGGCGGTGCGATTGAAGTGAATGAACATCATGTAAATGTGCGTCATGTTTTGCAAGACGGTGAAAAGTTAGCAGTTTGTTTTCCACCTGAGCAAAGAAGTGAAGGGATGTTAAGTGAGAATATCCCTCTTTCTGTTGTGTATGAAGATGATTCGGTCCTTGTTCTTAATAAAGAGCCTTATATGTCTACAATTCCGTCAAGAGAGCATCCGAGCGGGAGTGTAGCAAACGCTCTTTTGCATTATTATGATCAGCAAAGTCTTGCAAGTACAGTACATATCGTTACTAGGCTTGACCGGGATACATCTGGTTTAATGTTAATTGCCAAAAATCGTTTTATTCACCATTTGTTATCGAAGCAACATCAGCAAAAGCAAGTGAAAAGAACATACGAAGCGATTGTTCATGGAATCGTCGCAGAGGATAACGGAACAATTGATGCCCCAATTGCCCGAAAAGATGATAGTATTATTGAACGCATCGTGCGCGGGGATGGACAGCGAGCCGTGACTCATTTTCATGTGCAAAAAAGATGGAAAGATAAAACGCATGTAGCACTTCAATTAGAAACAGGGCGTACGCATCAAATTAGAGTGCATATGGCGCATCTTGGTCATACGTTACTTGGTGATGATTTGTACGGCGGGAAAACAGATGAAATAAAGCGGCAAGCACTGCATAGTACAAATTTAACATTTTATCACCCAATATTAGAAAAGCAACTGACATTTCATGCGGAGTTGCCTGAAGATATGAAAAAGCTGATGGAATAAGGGTTCCATCAGCTTTTTTTAGTCAATAGAGCGAAATTTCTCCGGTACAAACGGCATGGAAGAAGGAACTGAAACGGTCTCCATTTCTGGATAACGAAGCCCGGTTAATTTTCCGCCAAATACAGATCCCGTATCGATATTCACAGTATGATTGACGAAGCGAGGTTCTTGTACAGGTGTATGCCCATATACAATCCAAGCCTCCCCAGTATAATGCTTCGCCCAGTCACGGCGGACAGGAGAACCGTCAGGGTGTTTTTCACCTGTAATATCCCCGTATAAAACGAAAGTTTGCACTTTCTTATCGCTTCTTCCGATATAATCTTGGCGAATACCAGCGTGACAAACAACGAGTTTTCCGTTATCTAGCACGTGATAGAGCGGTGATTGTTCGTACAGGTCAATAAACTTTTTCTGAATAATCTTTTGATCGCGTGTGTTTAATGCCTCGTATTCTGCAACAGTTGTTTCTAAGCCGTGTGTTACTTGTACCTTGCGCCCAAGAAAGTAACGATATAATTTATTGCAATGATTCCCCGGGGCATAATATGCTTCTTTTTTATGTATGACAAGTTCCCACACAATTTCAATCATTCGAAGAGAATGGGGACCGCGATCTGTAATATCGCCTACGAAAGCAAGCTGCCGTTTTTGTGGATGAACAGGTAACCCGCTATCCCATGTATAACCAAGCTGTTTTGTTAATGATGTAAATTCCTCTAAACAGCCGTGAATATCGCCAATCACATCATATTTCATATGAGATTACCTCCTCTTTTTTGATTAGTATACCGCTAAGAGGGTAAGAAAAAAACCATATCACTTGGATATGGTTTAATCAAACATAAATTTCTTCGTTCGTGACTGTACGTTTAGAATGAAGCCGATTGCAATTAGATAGGTGACTAAGGAACTACCACCGTAGCTTAAAAGCGGTAATGTAATACCGGTAATAGGAAGTAGTCCAATTGTCATACCGATATTTTGGAATACTTGGAATGTAAACATTCCGATTGTTCCGGCGCATATATAACTGCCGTATGGATCGTTACTTTCTAATGCAATGTGAATCATACGATAAATCAGTAGGAAGAATAGTGAAATAACGACGCTTCCTCCTAAAAATCCAAACTTCTCAGCGATATTTGTAAAGATAAAGTCTGTATGAGGTTCAGGGAAATATACTTGTCCATTTTCCCAGCCTTTGCCGTACAATTCACCTGATCCAGTCGCTAAAACAGCTTGGGTTAACTGATAACCTTGTGTTGGGTATTCATAAGGCTGTAACCAACCATAGAAACGATCTAATTGATAATCTTGTAAAATATGTGATTTAAAGAATGCGGTGTGTGCAAAGTAAATATACACAAGTATCGCACCAACTCCAACAACAATACCAGCTAAACCGAAAATAAAGCGCCAGCGAACCCCAGATACTAAAATCATGGCAGCTAGCATTGCTGAAATTACCATCGTATTTCCTAAATCCGGTTCTTTTGCAATTAATAATAGCGGTGGTAAACTTGCGGCAAATATTTTTCCGAGTAAGAGTAAATCTTCTCGTGGTGTTCGAATTACATATTTTTCATTATGGTCTACAATAATACGGCCAACGACAAGAATTAAAAAGAGTTTCATGATTTCAGAAGGTTGGAAATTACCAAGTCCTGCCGGTAATTTATACCAAGCAGTTGCTCCTTTAATCGTTTGAGAACCAGGAATATGAAACTCAAGTCCAATAAGAAGAATCATTGCGAATCCGTATAAATACCAACAAATTTGCTTGTAACGGTCAAAGTCGATGACCATAACAGCAGCAATTGCGATCGCGCCAATTACATACCATTGGATTTGTTTAGCCACGAAGTTAACCTTTTGTAAATTTGGCGGTAAGGACGGCTGTGCACTTGCAATAGCAAAACAACTTACTGTAGCGATTGCTAGTACAATTAGAATTAAAACGTAATCTATTTGATATCGAGAATTTTTATCTTTCACCGTACTATATTCCTTTCTATTACTCATTGTTATTAAAAAAGACACTATTACCATCTTAGCTGATTTTTTGTTGTTTGCAAATATGTTGTTTAGATTTAGGGAGGCGAATGTCAGATGCGGGACGGTTTAATTTGGTGTTGTTATATTGGGATTCATATATGAGTAGAGATAATGCGTTAATTCATAATCATAAAATAAAAATGAAAAACATAAATTTTCTTTAGGGTTTCTTTTGCAAAAATTGTATTATTGCTGCCGCTTTCATAAGTAGTGGAACTCTATAGGAACATCAAAAATAGATAAAATAAATTATTAATACATTGTTAGTGAATCATGGTTTGGAAAAAAAGGAATCTCAATTTCCATTAATTGAAAGATAATTAGGGGGAGGGCTGTTTCTTGAACTGTTGAAAAAGGTAATTTTATTCGGAATTTGGCAAGAGGATGAATTGTATTTATCTGTTACGGTTCCAGTTCCGTATTATGTAAAAGAATATATATAAGCTCACTATTTAAAACTTATACAAGAAGTTAAACCGAATTATGAATCAAGCTTACAGGGGTTAGATTGGCCGGCTAGCACAGTATGGTTGGTCGCATGCAAATGAAGCAATTACAATCAGCACTGGAGACAGTCGTTAAAGAAAATATTGAAGAGAATTTTATTGAAACAGGTGTATGGCGCGGTGAATCATGCATTTTTATGCGTGATTTTTTTCAAGCATATGGTATAACGAACCAAAAAATATGGGTAGCGGATTCGTTTGAAGGATTACCAAGGCCCAATGTTAAGAAATATCCGCAAGATGCAGAGGACAATTTGTATATGTTTGATTATTTACGTGTTTCGTTAGAACAAGTACGAGAAAATTTCAAGAAATATGATTTGCTTGATGAGCAAGTTCAATTTTTGAAGGGATGATTTAAAGATACGTTGCCAACTGTATCTATTGAGAAGTTAGCGATTGCTTGGCTAGATGGGTGATCTTTATGAATCAACAATGGATAGGTTAACAAATTTGTACGATAAAGTAACAGAAGGTGGCTTCGTTATTATTGATGATTACGCTTTGCCAACATGTGAAGCGGCAGTTACTGATTTTCGAAAGGAGAGAAAGATTACAGAACGGCTCATTAAAATTGATCATTATGGAATGTACTGGAGAAAGGGAACGTCGTAAACTTCGGGTAGTTCGATGTATAAATAGCATGCGAGGGGAAGGGGCGTTTTATGTTAACAAGTATTGTTATGTTAACTCATAACCAACTCCATTACACAAAACAGTGTATTGATAGTATAAGGAAATATACAAAAAAAGAAAGTTACGAGTTAATTGTTATCGATAATGCATCAACAGATGGAACTGTAGAGTGGTTACAATTACAACCGGATATACTGCTTATGAAAAATACTACTAACGTTGGATTTCCGCGCGGTTGCAATCAAGGAATTGAAAAAGCGAAAGGCGACAACATTTTATTATTAAACAATGATGTAGTTGTAACGGAAAACTGGTTAACGAACTTATTAATTTGTTTATATGAACAGCCTGATACAGCGGCTGTAGGACCGGTAACGAACAGTGCTTCTTATTACAGTACAATTCCTGTTCCTTATACACATATAGAAGAGATGCAAGAGTTTGCTGCTATGTATAATCAAAGTGATGCAACGAAATGGGAAGAAAGAATAAAATTAATTGGCTTTTGTATGCTTATAAAGAGAGTGGTTTTAAATGAGATTGGTTTACTAGATGAACGGTTTACACCAGGCAATTATGAAGATGATGATTTATCGCTCCGAATGCGCCAAAAGGGTTATAGACTATATTTATGCCGTGATACATTTGTTCATCATTACGGAAGTGTGTCGTGGAAAGAAAATATTCCCCAATATTCTGCTTTATTGTATGCGAATGCGTTAAAATTTCAACAGAAATGGGGATTCCCGTCTAGTGATTTATTCATTCGTTTCGATTTATTACAACTGTCGGATATATATTACAAAGAAGGGATGAATGTCCTTCATATTGGTGCGGGGTGCGGTGCAACATTACTTGAAATGAAGTGGCGTTATCGAAATGGAAATTTCTTTGGTGTTGAAGAGAAAAAAGAAGCTGTAAATATTGCTGAATATGTAGCACCGACATTGCATGTGAAACTTAATGAATTAGAGGGCAAATTTCTAAATGAAAAGTTTTCTATTATCCTCCTTTCATGCCCTGTGTACCGAGAACATATGGTAGCAGTCATAAGAGGTGTTTCTCGTTTATTACATCGAGATGGTGTTCTCATTATGGCGTTTCCTAATTCGAATTACTACACACGAATTGAACAACGATTTCAACTTCAAGGGGAGAATGAGGAAGCTGAACAGAGTTATAATTTAGCAGAAATCATGATTTTATTAGAAAAAGAACAATTAAAAGTGATTAAAATTCAAGAATTGGGAGGCGATTTAGGAAGATGGTATGAGCAATATGCCTCCTTTTGCAACGCACTTATTGGTAGAATAGATGCACATTTAGTAGGGTATAGTTTAATCGTTTCACATGCATAACATAGATGACGGCGTATGCATAGGAGGGGAAGGGAATGGAAACAGAAGACTCCTCTTTATATCGAGAAAAGCATGATAATTATTATGAAGGTGCAAATCCTTATTTATTAAAGCATATTAAAGATGAGCAGAGAAAACGTTATTTATTACATGTGTGAACAACCGCATTCACAAACAGAAAAGAAAGGATTCACATAATGAAAGAAAAAACGATTTTGGTAGTCGTTTGTGTCAATAATGAAGAGCTCTTTACACAATGTGAAAGGCAAATTAAAAATATGTTTGTTCCGTCTGAATACCAAGTTCAAATATTGCCAATCTATCATGCTAAAGGTATGACAAATGCATATAATCAAGCAGCTTCATATCCAGCGAAGTATAAGGTGTATTTGCATCAAGATACATTTCTTATTGAACGGAATATTTTTACTAACCTTTTATCGATTTTTGCATCAAATGAGAAACTGGGACTAATCGGAGTAGCAGGCTGCCAACGTATGCCTGAAAATGGGATATGGTGGGAAGGAGAAAAGTTAGCTGGGCAAGTTATTGAGTATCGAAAAAGGAATTATCAATTATTAAGTTTTGAGACAGGTTTGTATGAACCGCAACTTTTTACTCCTGTTCAAGCAATAGATGGCTTATTTATGGCGACACAATATGATTTGCCATGGAGAGAAGATTTATTTGACGGATTTCACTTTTATGATGTTTCACAGTCATTTGAATTTCGCAAAGCAGGTTATTTAGTAGGGGTTTTTAACCAAATGCATCCATGGTGTCTTCATTATAATGGGGATGATTTTGATGTATTGGCATATGGAAAATATAGGAAAATATTTTTGCGTAATTATATGAATAGTTCATTTCCAGCATAAGGGAGTGATTGTGATGAAGGGGGTTATTTTAGCGGGAGGAACGGGATCAAGACTATATCCGATTACGAAAGTAACAAATAAACATCTCCTTCCAGTTGGGCGATATCCGATGATTTATCATTCAATATACAAATTAAAACAATGTGAAATTACAGATATTATGGTGATTACCGGAAGAGAGCACATGGGGGCTGTTGTGGATTTTTTAGGGAGCGGGGATGAATTTGGTGTATCGTTTACTTATCGCGTGCAAGACCGTGCGGGAGGAATTGCAGAGGCTTTAGGATTATGCGAGCATTTCGTTGCCATGGATCGAATGCTAGTTATACTTGGAGATAATATTTTTTCAGACGATCTTCGTCCATATGTAGAAGAATATATGAAACAAGAACAAGGGGCAAAAGTATTACTAAAAGAGGTAGAAAACCCTACAAGATTTGGCGTACCGTCTATTAAAAATGGAAAAATTATTAGAATTGAAGAAAAGCCGAAAGAACCGAAAAGTTCATATGCAGTTACAGGCATTTATATGTATGATGCACAAGCCTTTTCATATGTAAAGCAGCTAAAGCCATCAGCAAGAGGTGAGCTTGAGGTTACAGATTTGAACAATTGGTATTTACAAAAGGGACTTCTTACTTATAATACGTTAGGCGGATGGTGGACGGATGCAGGAACTCACACTTCTCTTCAAAGAGCGAATACGTTGGCAAGAAATATAGACTTTGGAAAACAGTTCAATGGAGAGTAGGTGAGTATATGAAAGTGATTGACACGTCTTTTCATGATGTGAAATTGTTAGAACTACATTTGTTTAAAGACGACCGAGGTTTTTTTATGGAAAGTTACAATAAAGAAACGCTAGAGAAGATTGGTATTACCTATTCATTTGTACAAGATAATATCTCTTCTTCTGCGAAGGCAGGTACGATTCGTGGTTTGCATTTTCAAAGGAAACCGAAAGCGCAAACGAAACTAGTTCAAGTTATACAAGGTGCTATTTATGATGTCATTGTTGATTTACGTAAAGAATCCCCTACTTATAAACGGTGGCAAGGTTATATTTTAAGTGAAGAAAATCGCCGGCAATTGCTCGTCCCAAAAGGTTTTGCTCATGGATTTTGTACGCTTGTTCCGCATACAGTTGTTATGTACAAAGTTGATGAGTACTATAGTGCTCTGCACGATAGCGGTGTATTTTGGAAAGATAAAGATTTGAACATTCCATGGCCGGTCAAAGAACCTACTTTATCAAAGAAAGATCAACTACTACCACTGCTTATTGAGTGCCAAGGTTGTTTTTAAATAGGAGAGTTGTCTATGAATATATTAGTAACAGGCGGAGCTGGATTTATTGGTAGTAATTTTGTTCATTATATATTGAAACAATACGATAATTACCATGTTATTAATTATGATGCATTAACATATAGTGGTAATCTTGAAAATTTACGTTCTATTGAGCGAAATCCTCGCTATATTTTCCAAAAAGGAATCATTCAAAATCGTGAGCTTTTAGAATATGTTGTTCAGAAATACAAGGTAGATGCTATTGTTAACTTTGCAGCCGAGTCTCATGTTGATCGCAGTATTGAAAATCCTATGCCTTTCTACGAGACAAATATAATTGGGACGGTAACGTTATTAGAGTTAGTCAAAAAATATCCTCATATTAAAATGGTGCAAGTCTCAACAGATGAGGTATATGGTTCATTAGGAGAAGTAGGGAAATTTACAGAACAAACACCGTTAGATCCGAGCAGTCCATATTCTTCTAGTAAGGCGAGTGCAGATATGATTGCTTTATCATACTATAAAACGTATCAATTACCTATTATCGTCACGCGTTGCTCTAATAACTATGGACCATATCAATATCCGGAGAAATTAATTCCACTTATGATTACAAATGCACTAGAAGGGAAGAAATTACCGTTATATGGAGATGGATTGAATATTAGAGATTGGCTTCATGTGAATGACCATTGTAGTGCAATTGATGTTGTACTGCATAAAGGGAAATTTGGAGAAGTATATAATATTGGCGGAGATAATGAAAAAACAAATATAGAAGTTGTAGAGCAGATTATGACGTTACTAAAAAGAGGAAGAGATGATATTCTTCATGTTAAGGATCGCTTAGGGCACGACCGCCGCTATGCAATTAACGCAAAAAAAATAAAACAAGAATTAGGATGGCAACCGGCGTATACGTTTAAAAAAGGGATAGAAGAAACAGTCCATTGGTATGAACAAAACGAGCAGTGGTGGCGACCATTAAAAGAAAAGTAAGGGGCTCGCAGATGAAAGAACGGATTATGATAACGGGAGCAAATGGGCAATTAGGGAGACAAATAGTAGAGGATTTTGGCTCGGGGTTGTATGAAATATATCCATTTGACAAGAAATCGTTAAATATTACTGACATGTCACAAGTAGAGCATGTGATGAAAACGATAAAGCCTCATATCATTATACATTGTGCTGCTTATACAAAAGTAGATCAGGCAGAAGAGGAACAAGATTTAGCTTATGTAACAAACGCAATTGGAACAAGAAATGTCACGGTTATGGCGCAAAGTTTAGGGGCAAAGTTTATTTATATCAGTACAGATTATGTATTTTTCGGCAGTAGAATAGAAGGGTATCATGAATGGCATATACCAGAACCAGTAAATGTATACGGTCTTTCTAAATATGCAGGAGAGGAATTTGTAAAAAGTTTTCATGATCAATACTTTATTATACGTACGTCATGGCTTTATGGAAAGAACGGAAATAACTTTGTGAAAACGATGTTACGGATTAGTGAAGAAAAAGAGCATATAGCTATTGTTTCTGATCAAATTGGATCTCCTACCTATGTAAAAGACTTAGTTCACGTGATAAAAAAAATCATGAATACATCATTATATGGAATATATCATGTATCAAATAGTGGATCGTGTTCTTGGTATGAATTTGCTAAGCAAATTTTTTCTTATGCAAATAAAAAAGTAAACGTCGTACCTATTTCAACCGAAGAGTTTGGGGCAAAAGCATTGAGGCCGAAATATTCAATTTTACAGAACAAAATGTTAAAATTAAATGGTTTTTCGCAAATGCCAACTTGGGAAGAAGGATTAGAGGGATTTTTTAGCGAAACAAAGAATCACTAGTGAAGGTGAGCTAGTGATTTTTGTTTGCCTTTACAGTATTTTATGTTAATATAAAAATAGTACCAGGTTCTAATAACAACTATAATGTATAAATATAGGAGGATAAATATATGGATCTTCTCAATGTAAAAGGAAAAAATATCGTTGTAATGGGTGTTGCGAACCAAAGAAGTATCGCTTGGGGCATTGCTCGTTCATTACATAATGCTGGAGCAAACTTAATTTTCACATATGCTGGTGAACGCTTAGAAAAGAATGTACGTGATTTAGCAGAATCATTAGAGGGACAAAAATCACTTATATTACCATGTGATGTAACAAATGATGAAGATATCGCGAGCTGCTTCCAAACAATTAAGGAAGAGGTTGGTGTTGTTCATGGACTAGCTCACTGTATTGCATTCGCAGAGCGCGATGATTTAAAAGGTGAGTTCGTTGATACATCTCGTAACGGTTTCTTATTAGCGCAAAATATTAGCTCATTCTCTTTAACAGCTGTATCAAGAGCAGCAAAAGAAGTAATGACAGAGGGCGGCAGCATCGTTACATTAACGTACCTTGGGGGCGAGCGCGTTGTATCAAACTACAACGTAATGGGCGTTGCAAAAGCATCGTTAGAAGCGAGCGTAAAATATTTAGCGAACGACTTAGGAAAGCATAACATTCGTGTTAACGCTGTTTCAGCAGGGCCAATTCGTACATTATCTGCAAAAGGTGTTGGCGACTTCAACAGCATCTTAAAACAAATTGAAGAACGCGCTCCACTTCGTCGTAACGTAACACAAGAAGAAGTAGGAAACACAGCGTTATTCTTATTCAGTGACCTAGCAAGCGGTGTGACTGGTGAGAATATTCATGTGGATTCTGGCTATCATATTTTAGGATAAGGTGTATGTTTTTCTGTAAGAAGAAAATAGAATTGATTTTTCGGAAGACAGGACATAAGTAAAAAAACGGTAAGAGTTCTATTCTTAGAACTTTTACCGTTTTTTTATTGAAACTGATTAGTGTGAGTTTGTGCAGTATCTAAATGCTTACAATCTTTCTAATCCTATCAATGTTAGAGTTAGTTAATTGTTATACTTACGCTTGCAAAGCCTGCGATAGTAGTAGCAAGACTAACTAAGGAATATACCTAATAATAGGCGTGTATGGAATCTTTATCTGAAATCGCATTCGATTTCTTCCCATGTCATATGAGTACGTAAAATATCATCTTCTATTAACTTACTTCCCATTTGGACTTCAATGAATTCTAAGTCAGTAATAGCACGTGCTCCATGCATTGTTCCAGCCGGAATGTAAATAACATCGCCAGGTTTTATCATTTTGAACTTTTCATCTATAATAAGTTCGCCTTCTCCTGCAATAATTGTCCAAACTTCTTCGCGCTTAAAATGCATTTGATAACTGAGATTTTTTCCAGCTAAAATTTTAAGCCTTTTGGTTAAAACTTCATTCCCATCTTTAAGTTTCTCGTAATCTAAAACACGGTAATTTCCCCAACGTTTTTCTTCATACATAGGTCTTGAATTCTCGTGATTAATAAGTTCTTTAATTTTTTCACTTTCCTGTTTATCAGCTATCAAAATACCTTCAGGACTTGCTATTATAATGCCATTGCAGATATTTGCAACAACAAGAGGAAGATTTAGTTCATTGATGATATGAGTATTAAGGGTATTTTTACTTAAAATCCCATTTCCGATAATTTTTGTATCCATAATTTCTGTAAGAGTATTCCAAGTTCCTAAGTCACGCCATGCTCCCTCATAGGGTATTACCACAATATCATCGCATTTTTCTACAACTTCATAGTCAAAGCTTCTTTGGGGAAGGGCGGAATATTGTTGTATAAGTTCTTCATACTGAACGGGTATTTTCATAGAAGTTAGGTATTGAATTAAAAAACCTAATTTAAAAGCGAATACGCCGCAATTCCAAAGAGCTTCTTGTTGAATAAGTTCTTTTGCCTTGCTTTGTAGTGGTTTTTCAATAAACTGGTTAACTTTCATATATGGAGGTATTTGTGCTGATGAAGAATGGCTAGGGGTAGTCGTAATATAACCATACTGTTCAGAAGGATGTGAAGGTCGAACGCCCATAAGTGCAAGTGATGCGTTTGAATATGTCAAAATTTGCTCAAGTTTCAGTAAGGATTCAAAGAAAGAATTTTCTACATACGCATCAACAGGCATGATACAAATAGTCTCATTACCATCAACATTTAGGACAGAGTGGAGATAGACTGATGCTAGAGCAATAGCGGGGAAGGTATCTCGTCGATCTGGTTCGACGATAAGAGGAAGTTGATTGTCAATCTGATTTTGAATAATATCAGTTTGTGATTTGCAAGTCGCGATATAAGTAGATTTTGTTAAACCGATAGATTGAACTTGTCCTACAATTCTTTGAATCATGGACTCCTGAACACCATGCTCGTTACGAAGTATTTTTAAAAATTGTTTGGATCTAGGGTCATTTGATAGTGGCCATAAACGTTTTCCTGATCCTCCAGATAGTAAAATAAGTTTCATATTATCCCAACTTTCTAGTGATATTAAATCTCGATGTTATGGGGTGTAGCAAGTAAAGTAAGTAGGGATTTTTATGCATATTTAATTTTTTTCGTACTCGCTCATCTTAAAAGATGAATGTTTCTTTGTAATAGTATAATCTTACTTCCAATCATATCTTTCTATTTATAAAACTCATCTTCAAAAATTTGTATTGTTCATATTTCTTTTCCTATGTTAATTCATTGTCAAAGCAGTTCTTTATACTTAAGGATTAAACGTTGTTTTGAAAAATTGAGCTTTATATTCCCTGTACTTACTGTTTAAGTTTACAAAATATAAAAATTTAACTTAATAAAATTATATGTTGCTTGTAGTCAATAGGTGATAATTTGTCCATAAAATAGTCATATTATCCCGATACTTTTGAGCGATTATCTTCCATCTTAAGAAGGAAAAAAGATAGGATGGGAATAACTGCTGGCATGTTCGCGGTTAGTTTAACGAATCATCAATGGGGGATCCCCCCATTGATGGAAGTTGTACTTTATCTATGTCTATTCAACAAAGTACATGTATAACGTTTTCGTTCTATTGTTAGTTTTATTCAACTTTTATTATATTGTTATTTATTCTTACAGAGAATTTATTTGAATTATTCAAGCTGAAATTTTAAGTTGTGGTTAAATTAGGTTAATTTTTCAACAATAAGGTTCGGTATTTCACAGGTATGAGTTCCATTCCATAATAAACGTATTTCTTTTAGGAGATCTGCATTTTCTGGCGAGATTTGTAAGGTTAAGTTTATGAAATTTTTTCCAGGTTTTACTTTAGAAATATCCTGTGAAGTTAATATATTAAACTGTGGACTCCATACTCCTATTGCAAAAGTGCCAATGGGTGAATTGTAATTTGTAGAGGAATTCAGTTCAAAAGAGAATAGATATTCGCCTGGATGCATTTTTCCAATATATTGCCCAATAAACATTCCAGGAGAGTCGATTCCTTGTTCCACTCTACGAGTTATAAATTGTCTTGTGTGGTCGTATACTAATTTTCCTGTAAACGAATTAATTTTTTCTGTGCTGAAGATAATTCGCTGTCCTAAAGCTATAGGTAAGTCCGTTTGAATGGAGTTGTCGCGAAAACAATCCTCCTGAGTAAGGTTTAAAGAAATTTCATGATTGTACTGTTGTTTCCTGTGAGCTACAATGTATGGTTGAATATTTTTTAAGAAGTTTTTGGCTCTTACTAAAGCTGCTTCTCTTTTGAATATATTTCCTAATATATTAGATTGATTATGAGCAAGTTTTTCTAATTCGGTAAAGTTATTTATTGTTTTAAGAACAAATTCTTTCATCTCTTCTGTGTCAGAACACATACCTATTGTTTTAAGGGCGGAATTGCTTATGCCATTGTCCCTTGCCTCTTGGGCAAGACCTGATTTTTCTAAAAATACTGTGGGAACTCCCATACTTAAAGCTTCAATAGGAGTGTAGTGCACATGATAGTTAGAACCGAGACCAAAGTAAACAAACATTCTACTTTCAGCAATCTTTGAATAAAAAAGATTGTCTTCTGTATGTCCAACTACTTTCTCCGAAATATCTTTGACTATATTCCTTGAGTTTTTTCCTAATACAATAAAAGGGATATTTGAAAATTTTCCGTTAAAATCTTTGAATATCTTATTAGCTGCTGGATTACCGTCCAAATATGAGATTGTAGTACTAATAAAGTTTTTAGAGTTTCTTCCTTTCCATTTGAACCCTAACCTTTTGTTGGAAACAAATGCATTTAGATAAAACTTATTTTTAGTAATTCTAGGATCTTCAGGAACGTCCAAGCTCTTTAGTATTGGGCACCATACATATTTATCTGTTTCTACTATCTTATCTATATTAATGTTTAATCTAGCCATTTCGTTTGTATAGGTAGTATAATCACCGTGACCAAATACCCTAAATATGATATATCCTTGATACCATTTTGTGATGTTTGCTAAAATATCTGGATAGTTAGAAATAAATATTATATCGAGCCATTGATTAATAAGTTTAGCTTCATCTGGATTTAATTCCCCTTTTTTTTCAAGTATGTTAATTCTTCTAATTTTTTCAACGATATTGGTAGGTAAGGTACAAGATTTTCGCCAATGAGGATACAATCTATCACTTTCATTGTCATAATTACTATCATACTTCAACCAAAAGGGGTCTCCTAAGCATGGGATTACCTCTGCTCCTGCCTCAATTAACAATGGAACTTCTTCGTATCTCAAAGTTTGATGAGTACACAACCAATACACTCTTGGGGAAAGCATATAAATAAGCACCACCTTAAAGAAGTTTTTATCACAAGATTTTTTATATTTCGACTATTTTGTTTAAAAATTAATTTACTGCTGAAAAGGAAATCTAACTTCACAGGAATATTTTCGTGTTTCAATATAAAGTGACTATTTTGGTTTTTAATTGATAATTAATTCGGTCATTAGCGTATAATATTCTTGTGCAATATCGCTCCAATTTCTCTTAAGTATGTGTTGAATTGCACTTTTTTGTTGTTCTAGCAAATTGTTATCGTGTCGCCATAGTTTCTGAATTGCGAGCATAATTTCATCTGTAGAGTAGGGGTTAAATGTTATAAATTTTTCGATATCTGTTATAACCTCTTCAACAACTTCAATCCTGCTCACTGCTACAGGAGTATCCATAATTAAAGACTCTAATAGCTGAAAAGGACAACTCCCTTCAAAAAGTGTTGGAACAATGGTTCCTATCGCATATTTATATAGAAGTGGAATATCATTTGGTTCAATCCTACCTAAAAAAATGACACTATCTCGTATATTTACGTTATTAGAATTGTTAAGTAGTGTTATAATTTCTTTCTCTTTAGGACCATAGCGAAAGTGATCAGTCAGAACTAGACTAAGGTTGGATGAAGAACCTTCAGTGATTTGTCGGAAGTTCAAAAAGGCTTCAATAAGTCGATCATGATTTTTATGTAGACGAATAACGGAAGGGTAAACAATATAGTTGTTATATAAATTATATTTATCCCTAAATAAAACTTCATTATATGAATCTATGACATCATATTCCTCAACTGGAGGTGCCAATCTAATGACATGAGTTTTTTCCTTAGGTAATTTCAAGAATTTCAATCCTTCATGATTTCTCGTAAAGATAGAATTAAAAACAACTTTTTTAGCTTTTTTAGCCACCTTTTTAGCGTTATCTGTAAATTTATCGTAGAACTCTGGCTGCCTTGTATATATATCCTTAAAATGCATATAAACTAAATCGTGTAAACAAGCGATAAAGGGTTTGTTTAAATTTAGCGCCAAATCCATACCTATATAAGGAACGATCCAAATATCCACATCAATATTTTCATTTACCCAGTCTACAGTTTCGAACTTTTGGATGGATAATCTGTTAGGAAAAGATAAAAAGGTCTTTTTGAATCCATTGTTAATATCTATATAGTTTTGTTTAGTAGTTACAACAGTTATAGTTACATTTTCATCATGACAAAGTAAACCTTCTGTTAATCGGATAATAAATCGTCCGATACCTTCTCCATCAAAATGTTTACCTACTTTCACTGAATATCCAAGAAAAAAACCAATTTTTACAGAAGGGACTTGGGAAGGTTGTTGAGTGTTTGGGGATATTAAAGTGTTGGACGTTACAATATCAGATTCTAAAAGCAGACGGCATTCTTTAGATAATAGAAAGTTTACCATTAAATGTTTTCTTTGAACGCCAGAAACTAAGTTATTCACGTGAATTTGAATTTCCTTTAAATCTGGAGATCGATTTAGGAATTGTTGGTATAGTGAATAGGTAAATTCCATATCATCCAAATTGTAAAACCTATAAATTAAATCGGAAATTAACCCTGGTTTCGTTGTCTCTGTTTTTTCTGATTGGGTGTGTTGTGTATATAGATTAAGTGCTTCTTTAGTTAGCATGATTTCTTTAATGATTTCTCTTCTTTGTGTGTGGGTTAGTTTTTTTCTATAGTAATTTAGCTCCTCATGCTGGGGCTTCCTGTATAGAATTTGCCTAAAAAGTTCATGAATAAACGCTTCTTCTGATAATCTAACTGCTTTTCGTAAAATATTAATGATTGTATCTGAAGGTGAAGTAGGATTATTCATCGTAGTCACTCCTTTATGACTTGAAAATTGAGTGATATATAAAGAATAATTTTTTATTCTTTGAAAGAGTTCTCATTTTTAGTAGAAATTTATAATTCATATTTCTTGTAGGTAGAAAAGATATATTGCCTTATATATAAATCCAAATTAAAAACCTGACATAAATCCCTTTTCTTTTTAGATGGTCGAGAGCGTCTGGCCATGCGTAGAAGCGGTCAGTTCCTTTTTCTTCCACGTGCGAAGTTCAAACAAAGAGAGAAAGAAAGTAGCAAGTTATTTTTTGTTTAGTATGGCGGCGACTTGTGTGTTGGAAAGTCAAGTTGGGTTTATATATAATAATTAAGTTAAGGAATATAAAAGACGTACTGTCTAATTATCTGTTTTTTATTACCGTCAATATTTACTTAATTACTAATGCATAGTGCGATTTTTTTGTTTGATAGTTATACTTGACGTTTTATTATATTCTTCTACAGCATTATTATGCTTTTTTTTTGAATGTACAAATTTCACTTTTTAGATAGTACTTATAGAAAGTTATGAGGCATATACTGAAAAAAATTAAGCGTAAGGAGATGACTTTTAGATGAATGAAGGACAGTCTAGCAAGAAAAGAAGTCCTTTATTATTATTTCTTCATATCCCTAAAGCTGGGGGAACTACATTGACAGATTTGATTTGTAGACAATATCCAAATAATATACATTATGATGTGAATATACAGGGAATACTTCCTCAAGGGGTACTTTCTTATAAAGAGCAATTAACAACTGCTGACACTTTATGTGGCCATTTTTTGTTTGGCATTCATCGTTACCTTTCTAGGCCCTTTACCTATATTACAATGTTGAGACATCCGGTTGAACAAGTAATCTCATGGTTTTATTTTGCTCATAAGAATTCAAACCAGTACAAAGAATTGTTTTTTGAAGAGACGATTGATGAGTATGTAAGCAACCCAAAATTTAATTATTCTACAGTCAATCTGCAAACTCGCTGTATTACAGGTAATGATGTTGCTGATTTGCAGATGGCGAAAGAGCATATTGAAAAATATTTTTCTGTGGTAGGGATTACTGAATTGTTTTCTGAATCTTTGTATATCATGAAAAAAGAATTCGGATGGAGGAATATTAATTATAAAAAGTTAAATGTTAATACAGAAAGACCTTTAAAAGAAGAAATTCCGCAGAAAGTGATTGATAAGATACTGGAAAAAAATGAGGTAGATGTGCAATTATATGATTATGCTAGAAAAAAATTAGAAAATAAGATTGCTTCCCTAGATACAAACTCAATTAAAGAATTGCGTTTGTTTAAAAGGAAACATAGGCTATAAAAATATATAAATTCAAGTTGAAAACCGAAATAAAACCATTCTTTTTCGATGGGTGAGAGCATCTGGCCATGCATAGAAGCGGTCAGGGCATTTTTTTGTCATATGCAAAACGAAACAAAGAGAGAAAGTAAGCGCAGCCGTCTTTTATTTCTATAGCCGCAATTTATGTGTTGGAAAATTAAATTGGATTTATATAGATATGCTTCTTTCTGTGTAGGAATTTGATGAAAGACTAGATTATTAATACACAGAAGGAGATGTTTTTTATAATAAAAAAGACCATAAGGTAAAAATTTAGTTAGTGAGAGATTTACTCTAAAAGTTTACAATAATGAGTGGTAAAAATATGAATGGTTTACCTATAAAAAAGCTAATGTCGGATAAAAAGATAAGAATATGTCATATTATTTGAGAGCTTAAAGCAGCATAGGATGATATGTAAGGATATTTGACTCAGTAAAGTATCCTTACATACATTTCAAATATAAAAACAAAAGGTTATATACAAATAGTTTTATTAATAATGTCATAATATTCCTTTGCGACATCGGCCCACCTTCGATTTAAAGCAGTGCTGATAGCAGATTTTTGCTGGTTTAACATTTGTTTTCCGTTTTTGCTTAACTCATATATTGCTTTTGATATTTCTTCAACTGAGTATGGATTAAATGAGAAAAAAGCAGGCATATTTGTAACTACTTCACTTGTAACTTCTATTTGGCTAGCAGCAATCGGGGTATCAAGTATAAGTGATTCGAGGATAGGGAAAGGGCAACTTCCTTCAAAAAGTGTGGGAACGATTGTCCCTAAAGCATATTCGTATAAGGAAGGCATAGTGTCTGACGGAACCCTATTAAGAAAGACAATACTGTTTTTTATTTGTTCATTAGTACAATGCAGATAAACATCTGGAAGATGAATGGGGCTATTACGGTAGTGGTCTGTAAACACTAATTTTAAATTAGAAGGTGGTTTCTCAAGGGATTGCTTGAATTTTATAAATGCCTCAATAAGAAGAGAATGATTTTTATGCGGACGAATAACCGATGGATAAACAATGTAATCGCCATATAATTTGTATTTATTTCTAAATGAGCTTTCATCATATATATGGTACGCAGTGTATTCTTCTACAGGAGGTGCCAATCTAACAACGTGAGTTTTTTCGATAGGTAGCTTTAAAAATTGTAACCCTTCATGGTTTCTTGTAAAGTTAGAAGAGAATACGATGACAGAAGCTTTATCGATTAATCTGTGGATAAAACGATCCAGACGGTAACAAAACTCATCCGTATTTCCTTGATAATATAATTCTTGAAAGTGTAAGTGAACTAAGTCGTGTAAACAAAGAATAATAGGTTTATCTAAATACATAGCTAATTCTAAGCCGACATATGGCACAATCCATACATCTACTGGCAATTCGGTATTAATGAATTCCATACTGTCAGATGCATAAAAGATAAGTCGCTCAGGGTATAAAAGCACGAGTTGTGAAAATAGATTACGAAGACTACTAAGATTTATTTTATTTGTTACAACATAAATTTTTATGGTTGGATCATACTTAAATAATCCCTCTGCTAATCTTGTACTAAATCGACCAATTCCTTCTCCTTCTAAATTGGCGGGATAAGCCAATCCTAGGAAAATTCCAATGTTTTTTATACTTTTGTTTTGATTTTGTTCTCTATTTTTTATATGCAAGTTACTGATAGAATTAGCGTCGGTTAATACTTTTTGAAATTCATTTGTTGTTAGTATTTTTTTTATTATCTCTATTCTTGATTGTTTTGTTTTTAAGCAAACTGATAACTGTTGGACTTCTGTTTTTATTGGATTACGAGCTAAAAATTCATTGTATAAAGCATGGATAAAGTGTAATGCATTTGATAGGAAGAATGAATGAATGAAGCTACTTATCGTTTTGGAAGCATTAGGAGGAGGAGAGGGAGGGGCTTTTTGACTGTATAAACCTATCGCCTCTCTGCTTGTCAGGATTGCGACTAAAATTTGTTTTTTGGCTACACCTTTCGCAAGTGTAGTGTAAAAATGAAAGAAACCTTTTTCGTCAGGTTCACGATGCAGTATTTGTCTATATAATTCCCATACAAAATCTTCATGATTAAGGGCCCATATTTGTCGCAATAATTCAATAATATTTTTACTGTTCGTTTGATTAAGTATGTTGCTGAAATCATTGTTTCTATTTCTTAATCTTACTATGTCCATCGTTCACATCTCTTTTCATCGTGGTGTATTTAGATGAAAGATAGCTGTAGCAAGGAGGTATTTCTATAGCTATTAATGGGATATGTTGTTTTTAAGCAAAGGCTCATTATAAGTTTAAGAGAGGGGCATATATCATTTTTTCATTCTTACCTCGCTTAATGCTTCTTTTATTTTTAAGCTAATATATCGAATGTCATCATCTGTCAGGTTTCCGTAACTTGGAACATTAATACCCTGAGCAGAAATACGATTTATTATAGGGAATTCTGATGTTTCCTGTAAATTTTGATAAGGAGGCAATGTATGCATAGGATAGAAAAAAGGTCTAGTTTCGATTCCTTTATCTTTTAAGCGATCCATTAACAAATTCCGTTCGTTTTCAGTAAAATCTCTACATAGTATGCTGAACATCCAGTATACATTTTTAGCCCATTCTTTTTCGATAGGTAATATGAGACGTTGATCATCTTTTAGATTTTGTATATATTGATTGGCGATTCTAATTCGTTGTTGAATATGCCAGTCAATGTTCTCGAGTTGTGCGCAGCCAATTGCTGCCTGAATGTTGGTCATACGATAGTTATATCCTATAACTGGAAACCAATACTTACGTTTTAAGTCTATTCCTTGTGACTTTAGAATTCGAATCTTTTCAGCTATGTGGTCATCATTAGTAGTAATCATTCCACCTTCACCTGTTGTAATAATTTTATTGCCAAACAAACTAAAAGTAGCACAATCACCAATTGCTCCTGTCATTTTTCCTTTGTATTGCGCTCCTATAGCCTGAGCAGCATCTTCTATAACAAATAAATTATATTTCCTTGCCAATTCTTTAATAGGGTCCATATCAGCTGGATGACCATAGATGTGAACAGGAATAATTCCTTTTGTATGCGGTGTGATTTTTTCTTCTATTTTCGCAGGGTCAATATTCCATGTTGTTGAATCAGAATCAATAAATATAGGAGTTCCTCCACAATAGACAACTGCATTTGCTGTTGCAACGAATGTAAAAGTCGGAATAATCACTTCATCACCTTCTTTAATGCCATATGCTAAAAGAGCAAGATGTAAAGCTGTTGTTCCGTTACTACAAGAAATAGCATGTTTCACACTGCAATACTGTGCAAATTGTTCTTCAAACTTTTGAATATAGGACCCGTTTGAAGATATCCAATTAGAATCGAGGCAGTCTATGACATATTGTTTTTCATTTCCATTTAATATAGGACTAGCGATAGGATAAAATTTTGTCATCAAAATGTCCTCCCTACATAAAAATAAAGTTAAAGTTAAAGTACAAGTCAAGAGGGATAGGCAATATAAAAAAGTTATAAAATCAAAGCTCATAATCCTTTTCTTTGCTGTTGTTGTCGTTCTAAATCGCTATCGACCATCATTGTAATTAGTTCTTTAAAATTCACTTCTGGTTTCCAGCCTAATGCTTTTTTCGCCTTTGCTGGATTTCCTAATAGAAGATCTACTTCAGCGGGTCTCATAAATTTTGGATCTTGAATGACATGATCTTCCCAGTTTAATCCGACGTAATTAAAGGCAGTCTCAACTAATTCTTGGACAGTATGAGTTTCCCCAGTAGCGATAACATAGTCATCTGCATGACCTTGTTGAAGCATGAGCCACATCGCCTTAACGTAATCTCCTGCATAGCCCCAATCCCGCTTCGCATCTAAGTTGCCTAAATGGAGTTTATCTTGCAGTCCCAATTTAATTTTAGCAACTCCATCTGTTACTTTTCTTGTAACGAACTCTAAACCGCGGCGAGGAGATTCATGATTAAATAAAATTCCTGAACATGCAAAACTATCATAGCTTTCTCGATAGTTCACAGTAATCCAATGTCCGTATACTTTAGCCACTCCATAAGGGCTTCTTGGATAAAATGGAGTTGTTTCTTTCTGGGGAGTTTCCACTACCTTTCCGAACATTTCGCTACTAGATGCTTGATAAAATTTAGCATCTGGTTTGGTAAGCCGAATCGCTTCAAGCATATTTGTAACTCCAAGGGCAGTTATTTCCCCTGTATAAATAGGTTGAAGCCAAGAGGTTGCGACAAAAGATTGGGCGGCCAAATTATATACTTCATCTGGATTGGAAACTTTAACAGCTTGAATTAAGGAAGCTAAATCACGTAAATCTCCTGAAAGAAATTCAATCTCGTCTTTTAGATGTTTAATGTTTTCATCGTTTTCTGTTGCAGTTCGTCTTTTTAATCCATAAACTTTATAGCCTTTATTTAACAATAATTCTGCTAAATAAGAACCGTCCTGGCCTGTAATTCCAGTAATGAATGCTTGTTTCATATTTTCACCCCATGCTGTATATAATCAAAACCTTTATCTCCTTTAATCATATGTTTCATATACCTTGACTGCTACTGAAACACCGTTTATTTTCATCATTACATGAATAAGATAGGCAGTATGGAAGAACTCAGTAAAATAGAGAGGCGAAACAATTTTACAATTATTGTTTCGTCTCTCTAGAATAATGAATAGATGATTTATACATTAAATAAATCTTAGTTCTGTCAATCGTTTTTTAATCATGTTTCCAATCACATTTGGTGAAAAATAGGTCATTATGGTCTCTTGTCCTTTCCTTGCGATAAGATTACACTGTGTTTGATTGGAGATAAGTTGGCGCATCAAATAAGCTGCATGCTCAATATCTGGCTTAGCCCATACTTGGTAATGTTTGTAAGGACCGTAATTTCGTTTTATTGGGACGAGGGCATAATTGACAGGATAAGAATTATCTGCGTTCATAAAATCAGTATTACCAGACCAATTTGTACCAATTACTGGTTTTCCTAAATACATTGCTTCTGCTAGTACCAGTCCAAATCCTTCAGAACGGTGTAAAGAGACAACACAGTCAACTGATTGAATTAAGGCATTTACTTCTCCTCGAGTTAATGATTGATTAATAAGATAAATATTACGATTATCTTGAATTAGATGCTGAATCTGTTTCACTTCTGCAAGATTATTATTTGAATTATTGATTTTTAAAACAAGCCCAACGGAAGGATCATCCTTAGAAAACGCTTTTTGAAATGCTTGAATAGATGCAACTGGATTTTTGCGTTGTTGTATACTTCTAGGATCATACATGGAAAGAAATAAAAAGCGATCTGTTGGTAAATTAAAGTATTCACGACTTATACCTTCAGGGCATTCTACTTGGATGCAATGCGGGATACGAATTACAGGAAGGTTTGTTTTTTTGGATACAGCTTCTAGTACAAAAGATGAGGGAACCCATACTTCATCGACAAGTTTGAAGCTGGTATACCATTCCCTGGGAAGCTCTGGAAGCTCCCAATGCCAATAACCAATATTGTAGCGACCATTAAAAAATTGATACCCAAGCTGTTTATGAGCGGTTGGAAATATATCTGGATTCATATGAAAAATATTCACATCGTGGGTAGGAGCGGTTATTTCTTTATGTTTCCAAGAGAAATCTAATGATTTTACATGTGGAAGCGAATAATTAATAATACCAAATGGAATGTTGGCACTTTGGATGGACTTTGCTGCGAGGCGACAAGATTCTCCTAGTCCAAATTCAGCACGTGCGTATCCTACTAAATTAATGCCTTTTTTTAATGGCGTTTCTTCAGTCTTTTGCATTGCTTCGCTTCATTCCTTTCATCAGCACCTCCGCCACTTCAGGACGAGTAAACTCAGACGGCAAAGTTTGTCCGTTACGAAGTATTTCTCTAACTTGGGTACCACTTAAAATAACACGATCAGTATTAGAATGTGGGCATGTTTTGACAGAAGCCATGCTCATACACTTTTTACAATAAAAACTGTGTTCGAAAAATAGTGGTTGAATTCCAATTGCAATGAGATCAAAATTACGAAAGATTCTTTGGGCGTCGTACGTTCCGTAATAATTTCCTACACCTGCATGATCGCGGCCAACAATGAAGTGTGTACAACCGTAATTTTTTCTTACAAGCGCATGCATAACGGCTTCCCGAGGACCTGCGTAACGCATAGCGGCAGGGTAGATAACGAGGCGGGTGCGGTTAGCTGGATAATAGTTCTTCAGTAATACTTTATAGCTTTCCATTCGAATATCTGCAGGGATGTCATCTTTTTTTGTTTCTCCGACAAGTGGATTCAATAATAACCCGTCAACGATTTCAAGTGCTGTTTTTTGTAGATATTCATGTGCACGATGCACAGGATTTCGTGTTTGAAACCCAACGATAGTTTTCCATCCTAAATCATAAAACATATTTCTTGTTTCTTTTGGATCCATATGAAAATCTTGGAAATTTTTGTGTGAAGGTTTATTTAATAAAGAAATAGGTCCAGCTATATATATATCACCTTGTTCATATAATTTTTTTACACCTGGATGAGCAACTTCTGTTGTACCAAATACGAGCTGTGCTTCTTTTTGTTTATCATAATGAAACATATCTGTTATTTGCATAAATGCATAAGGAATCTTATCTTCTCCGTAAAGAATCACTTCAGTTCCAATACGCAAATCTTTTGCTTCATCTTGTGTGATAGGTAAAGTGATAGGAATTGTCCATGGCAGTCCATTTTTTAAATGCATAGTCATTAAGACGCTTTCATAATTATTTCTATCCATAAAACCGATGAGCGGACTAAAGCCGCCGTTTGCGATTAGTTCAATGTCAGAAATACTCCAAGCAGAGATCGTTAAAGAGGGGAGTTCGTTTACTTTATTTAAATATTCTTCACGCTCCGCTCCTTGTAATTCACGGTTAATTAGTATACCCCCATGAGGAAAAATTGTATCTATTGGACAGTCCATCATAATCCTCCTTAAATTGATAAGTAGTGATGTTTTTTGAGAAAATCTACGACTTGTATCGCGCATGCTTCAGCTGAACAACGATTAGAATCAAGAGTAATTTCTGGATTAAGTGGTTTTTCATAAGGAGAGGAAATTCCGGTAAATTCGATAATTTCTCCACTTCTAGCTTTTTTATATAAGCCTTTTGGATCTCTGTTTTCGCAATTTTCTAGAGAGCAGTCGATATAAACTTCAATAAACTCGTCAGGATGTACATTATTTCTAACCGCTTCACGATCGTTGCGGTACGGTGAAATAAATGTTGCCAACACGATAATGCCACAGTCTACAAACAATTTTGATACCTCACCTACGCGGCGGATATTCTCTTTGCGATCTGCTACTGAAAAACTAAGATCTTGGTTTAATCCTTTTCGGAGATTATCTCCATCAAGAATATAAGTGGAAATTCCTAATTGATGCAGCTTACTTTCAACGATATTGGCAATTGTGGATTTTCCAGATCCTGATAAACCTGTAAACCAAACAATGCAGCTTTTATGTTTATGCAAATTTTGTCGATCCTTTTTTGTAATTGAAAAGTGATGATAATATAAATTTGTTTGTTTTTCCAAAAAAATTTCTCCTTTCATATAAAGTAAAAAATGATTTAGTAATTAAGAACGTTTTTGACAATACAAAGTTAGTTTGTGTTTGTTTTATTTACATATAAAACGGCCAAAAGTATGGGATGAGTAGGACAGAAATAATCATGAAAAGGAAACCAAGCGGGAGACCTATTTTAAGAAAATCTATGAATTTATAGCCACCTGCTTGATAAACAATTAAATTTGCTTGATATCCTGTAGGTGTAGCGAAACTAGCAGAGGCAGCGATTGTAATAGCTATAATAAAAGGTTCGGGACTTAAAGACAGTTGTTTAGCAACGGAATAAGCAATAGGGAAAATGAAGGCAGCTGCCGCCGTGTTTGATAAAAATTCCGTACTAATCCATGTGAGTAAATAAATGATAGCAAGTAATGCTGTTGGACTAAATGTTGCGGTTTCGTCTACGAGTGTGTTAGCGAAGTAATTTGCGATTCCTGTTTTCTCCAAGGCGCTTGCCATTCCAAGAGATGACCCAATCATGATAAGTAAGCGTAAATCTATATACTTTCTTACTTCTTGTACTGAAATGGACTTTGTAATGAATAATAAGATAACACTTAAAAAAGAAGCAGTTAAAATCGGTAGAATCCCTATTCCTGCACATAATATCATGAGAAGGAAGATAAAAAGAGGAATAAAGGAGGTCATCTTTTGATTTCTAGAAGGATTTTTAGTGGAACCAGTTTCGTGGGAAAGAAAGTAAAAATCATTAGAGTATTGATTCTCTATAAAAAATTTGTTTTCGGATAAAATATATAAAATATCTCCCGTTTTTAACCGAATAGACCCTATTTTTGAGAGGATTCTTTTACCGTTCCGAAAAACAGCAATTACAACAGCGTTGTATTTTGAGCGAAACTGAATTTCTTTAACGGTTCGATTGGATAAACAAGATTGTTTGGATATTACTATTTCTGAAAGAGTGATGTCATTATTGGAGGAGTTTTCGAGACTTAATCTAGAACTGAGGTGTAATGTAAAACCCTCAACTTTTTCCAAGTTGGAAATGGTAGAAATGTCTCCTGTAAATAACAAACAGTCACTTTGATTTAGTATATAATCTCCAGAAATTGGGATTATTATGTTTTCGTCTCTCATAACTCCAATTAAATATAAGCCTGCAAGGTTACGTAAGTTCGCTTGCTTAATTGTTTTTCCTATAAGTGGGCAACTTGATTCAACTTGAACTTCTCCTAAAAATGCATTTTTATTCTCTTCATCTATTTTGCTTCCTTTTTTGTATTCAGGAAGGAGTTTGCTTCCTATAAACACCATAAATAGAATGCCGATTACAGTACATGGGATGCCGATGATTCCTAATTCGAACATAGAAAGTCCATGATTACCTTGTTTTTTTAGTAATGAGTTTACAACAATATTTGTAGATGTGCCGAGCAATGTACACATCCCCCCCATACTAGCTGCATATGCTAAGGGAATTAACAGTTTTGACGGAGCTAGGCCGATTTTTTGCGCCCAATTTTTTATTATTGGTGTAAGAATTACTATAATTGGTGTATTGTTAATAAATGCGGAGAGACTAGCTACAGGTATCATCAACTTAAGAATTGCTTTTTTATGACTTCTCTCATGACCGATTATTAACCGTGGAATTTGTTTGATGAAATCGTTCTTATTAACGGCAGAAGCTATAATTAATAAGGCTCCAATTGTTAATGTTCCTTCATTTGAGAACCCATCTAAAGCCTCAGAGGGAGCTAGGACTCCAAACATCATTAAAGAAACTAGTCCGCTGAACATAACGATATCAGCTGGAAATTTTTCGCACATTAAAACTATAAATGTAATAAAAATAATGAGGAGTGTAATTATACCGTGAATGGTCATATGATTCACCTATTCATAAATTGTTTTAACTGAGGGATATTGAACATGTAAAAGATAGAACAATAACATCTTGGTTAAATCACTTAAAGGAGAGTAGCTTAGATTAGTGCCTTAATACTTTATCGTACCTTTACTTTCGTTATAGAATGCATAGATGAAAAAACCGTAACTATATACCCCAATGTTTTATCAATTCCATTATATAAAACAGTCATTATCTTTATATGTTATTTTTAGTGAATTGACACTGTTTTTGTGAACTTATACATTTGTAAGCTAGATTTGTAGGAAAGGACTTAGTATTTTTTATTAAGTATGAAGGAATTGAGTTTAATTTAGAATTTTCCGGAAACTTATTTCGATAATAACTTTGTATAAATTATATCAATACTTGAAAATGGTGAGCAGACATCCTTAAACTTTATTTTTTAGTTCTGCCTTCTTGAAATTCTACATAGCTATTGCGGAAAAGGTTTTATTCTTACGTTGAAACATTAGAAAGGCTGTGGAATTTATAAAGGTATTTAGTCTACTAGAAAATAACAAATAGTATGGCAGTTAAAAGGTGACAAGCAGTATAAAGTATCTGTCAGTTCTATTTAATTAAGAATATTTTTGATTGAGTGAACACATGAATACTTTATGAGTAAAACGATTGACTGTAGAGGGGGGATGATTTTTGAATCCAAAAGTGTCAATTATTCTTACTAGTTATAATAAACCTGCATTAGTGGGGAAAGCGATTGAAAGTGTGTTAAGACAAACTTTAGATGAATGGGAACTTTTTATAATGGATGATCATTCGAATGAAGAAACAGTAAATGTTATTAAACAATATTTAGATGACCCAAGAATCACTTATATAAATAGCTTCATAGAGGACGAGGAACGTTATAAAAAGACGAGGTATGCCGTACTTATCAATAAAGCTATTCCGTTAACAAAAGGAACGTACATTTCTTATTTAACAGACGACACCGTCTATGTTCCGAAGAGGTTAGAAGAAATGGTATCTTTTTTTAATATAAATGCCAAGATAGATATTATTTATTCTTCTCAACAAGTGAAATTTGTAAACAACCAATTGAAGCTCCTTTCCGAAAGAGTAAGCAGAGCTCAGCATGTACTATATCAAGCAGCTAACGTTGTTGATCACTGTTCAGTTATGCATACACGTGCAATTTTAGAGAAAGTTCGGGAGAAGTATGGGGAATATTGGGATGAAAGTCCTGTTCATTGGTTTAATGGAGATGCGGATTTCTGGGAGAAATTAAACACTTTTCAGCCATTCCATCCTATCGATGTAGTGCTTGATATAACATACAAAACACCTTACTCTATTCAAAATCTATATAATAATTTACCTATAAAAATTCCGAATGGGACTTTGATAAAAGGGGAGAATCCACAGGTTTTTCTGATTGATCAGCAGCAAAGAAGGCTCATTACAAATGAGATGTTTACGTATTTTAAGTATAACTTAAAGAAGATAGTTATGATACCGGATTCTTTTTTATATAGATACGTAGAAGGTCCGCCTATTGATAAGCCAACTATTATTCCAAATTTACGTATTATTCAAAGTGAACAAAATAAATTTTTCTACCTCGAAAATAATAAAAAACGACCGATAATGAATGTTTTAGCTTTTCGTAAATTCAAATTTTCTTTTTATGAAGTTATTAAAATAAACTCAACTTTACTAGATCATATACCTCAAGGATTACCGATCTATCCTATTTTATCGCAGAATACTTGCTTGCCGGAAAATAAGGTATTTATATATAATAAACAATGTTCCATTACAATGAATTGTAAGCTTCATCTTATTGATAAAAAAATATTGAAAAAGCTTAATCTTTTAAATGATTGCATATATGTTTCAAGAACTGAGATGGAGAAATTTGAAAAAGGAGAACCAATTAGTTTGTATCTTACCAGATTTCTTAAATAGCACCGGCAGTTTTACTTTTTATAAAATTGTTAATTCCCCCTCTTACTCTCAATTTTGATTTCACAGTTATACAATATCCTTTGCTTCTTGCAACCACCGGATTTTTATTCCGCTATTCGTGGGTAGTAAGACCGCCACCTCAAGCTTCAGAGAAGAGCGAAGAAGATAGATGGGGGCTAACTGCTGGAATGTGTCCGATTGGTTTAACTAACCATCAGTGGGTGATGAAGAAAATTCCCACTGATGGAATTTTTATTTTATAGAAAGTGAAAAATCATCGGTAATACAACCGATGATTTTTGATTTAGAGGTTAAATAAATTAGTTATGCTATGGGCCTGAATAACTATATGCACATAGAAGGAAAGTTATAAAACCGTTTTTGAAGCAGTCTTAATTATGTTCTTAACTCGATGACCAAATGTATGTTGCTCTATCACTATTTTTCGAGCTTTTTGGGCGATGGTCTTCCTTTGCTCTTCGTCATCCATATAGATACCTAATTTGTGTAAGCAATCCTCGTAATCTAGATAAGATATCATTTCTTCTTCGGTAAAGAAGGAACGAAGATCGGGCTTTTCTTCTATTAGTTGAAAAGCCCCACAGGATGCAATATCAAATGTTCGGTTATTTATACTTTCGCTAATAACTCCATGCGTATTTTGGTTAAGCCAAAAATTGTGAGTTCGATGAGGATTTAATACAATTTTCGCTCCATTATAATAATAAGAGATCTTTTGTGGTTCAATCCATGTATCTTTAATGATAACTCTCGGGTTGTCTCTCCATTTTTTTTGTAGTCTGTTATACCAACCTTTTCCAACGAGTGTTATTTGATGTTTAGTATTTTCTAAAAGAAAATGAATAAAATTTACCCTTGTAGGATATGGGTATCCTACAAGAAGTAAATCACTTTTGTGTATATTTTCAACAGGAAGGGGCTTAAAGATTGTTGCATTTGTTCCTAATGGCAAATGGAAGACATCTGGATGAATAGATTGATAGTGCTTGAGAGCACCATTATCAATGGTAAAAATATAATCAAACCTATGAATCATTTGAATAGTTTTATCAATATAAAAAGGATCCTCGGTCAGCCAGCATGCCAGTTTGATATCATTTTCTTTTAAATATTGAATAGCTGATAAGGAGAGGTGATCTCCTAATATTGTTAAAACCAGTTGGGGCTGAAAATTAGCAACAATCATTTTTAACTTCTCTATACTCTCTAATGGATGAAAGTGAAGCCATTCATAATCACTGTTACTTAGCCCAGCTTTTATACCTTGATCAAAATATTCGTAAATTCTTGGGTAGCCGGAAGAGATATATAATAATTTCACCATGCACCACCAATTAGAGTTTTGCTTCATAAAAATCTCTTGAGCAGTTGTTACTGAAAATTTATATTAAAAACGATCTTCTTGTTCTCCAAAAATTACTGTTGAGGCTGTTGGCCGATCGCCACCGCCTCCTGGAATTTCTGGACTGTACGAGACACTTTCAATATCGTTACAGCCGATTTGCAGAATAATAGTAGAACTTGGAGTTGTCATGTCTTCCTCTAGTAATGTAACTACACAACTTTGTGGGTCAAATAATGCAAAAGTAGCAGGTCCATACATATGACCTGATTTACCTACAATGGTTACAACAGTTCCTGGGGGTAATGTAGAGAATATAAAGCATGCGCTTCCATCACATGTTTGTGCCATAGATAAATATTTCCTCCTTTTAATTCATATAATGTTTTAGGGTTCATGATGAAAGATGTACAATTTTATTAGTTGATAAGACAATGGTCTCTCTAAATAAGAAAATTCTTGGAGAGAGGACATTTTCTATAAATCCTTTGAAACTATTAATGAAGCAATCTAGGCTTAAGCAGCCTAGACCGATCATATATTGAATTGTAACAGACATAGCTGAACCCATTATATTTGGAATAGTACATATAATAGAAATTTAGAAGTTAGTTAAGTAGTTAAACAACTTGTACCGCTCGTAGAGAAGCGAATTGAACCTGTGCAGAATCTAAGTCTAGTTTGTCCCAGATAACATCAACGCCAATGATAGTACCAGTAGTTGCTTTGAAAAGAACAGAGCCAGTTAATATACCGGCATATCGACCTGTAAATCCACCGCCTCCAGTACCTGGAATTGCTTCTACAGTTGAGTCTGCGACCCTAGAGAATGAACCAGGAATTTGAGAAGGAACGGTAGTAGAGGTTAATACTCCAGTGAAATCGACTAAGTCAGGGGGAATAACTGAAAAAGGGATATTGAAAGTTACAGTATAGTCGATTTGATATACCCCAGGTACGTTAATCAATAATCCATTCGTTGTATTTACTGTGTTATTTAGTGGACCGCTTGAAGGGAAAGTTATAGTATTTGTGCCATTAGCAAGTGTTTGTGCTACTTCAGTAAATATAAATCCATATGCTGGAGGAGGCGGTGCGGGGAAGTCGACAGGAAATGACGGAGGGCAATTGAAATGGTTATTCATTTTTTCACCTCTTTTAAGTTTCTTAATACATTTAATGAAATAACAAGCTAAATTGTTATGGATAAGTCCCTATTTTTTGTTGAAAATGGGGACTTATCTGTTGATGTAGGCGTAGCAAGGGGGGGATGAATTTAGCGGGGAACCGTATAAGGGTGCTGGAGAATTTATAAAAACATTCATGTTGCACTAATGTACGCTCAATTTTAAGAAGTGTTTGATCGCTCAATTTTTCATATATTATTCATAAAACTTTGTATTTTGTTCTACATATGAAGCTATATTCGGAGGTAATTGTTTTATTTTGGCTTCAAGACATTTCTGAGCAGTGCGGCCTAAATTGCGTTTACTTTCATTATAATAAGCGCATATGGAAATTTCATAATCAAAAAGATAATCATAGACGTGATAATCTACAAATAGAATATCGTCTTTCGGAAAAGGTATTTCTTTCCCGTGCAATGCATACATCAAACTGACGTTATTTTTAGATTTATATCGATATAGTTTTGCAATGTGGTATAAAGGTTCAGCTCTACTAGGTCTGTATTCCCAAGAATTTTGAAGATAAATAGTCGCAAGGGCAAAAAACTGTTCTTCCTGATCAACGAGGTTAGTTATTATGGATTGATCAAGAACTGAATTCTCTTTTATGGATTCTTGGATTAATTGTTCGCGTTTGAAAGAACATTGATCAGCTAAGCGTTCGTAACAGAGACCTATTTTGAATAAGGAGTAAAATACTTCTTCTTCCCATCCACCAGCATCCACTCTTTTTTTATACCATATGATAGCTTCCTCTAATTCATTGAGAATAGATAATGTTTGTGCTAAGTAGAACATGTATCTAATTTTTAAATAAATTGGTGTTGATTGATTATTAATCCCTTCTAAAAGTAAACGTTTATCCCGTTCGAATTTATCACTTCTACTGCCGCCGTCTGCTTGATCGTAGATAATTAAGCTATCGAGCTTTCCGGTTGTATAAGAGGAAGTCCCTTGATTAACCCCTAATTTAGAATAGTCTATATCCCAATATTCATGTGTAACTCCAACAGATGCCCATGGTAAAGATGTCTTGAGAAGGCGACTCAGCCAATATTTAATGTTGCTATCATATTGCATAGTAAGGTAATGATCCTTATTTAAGGTACACTTATCAAAGTCAGACTGAACCTCTAAGATCATATCAGCATCAAGTAGCAATAAATAATCAGCTTCTGGATACGTTGCTTGGGCTAACTGTACAGCTAAAGTTCGATTATATCCAAAGTTTTTAAAAGGTTCATGATGCACAGTACCAAGTATATTATTTTTGTTGCACCAATTTTTAATGATTTCAGGTGTACGATCAGTCGAACCCGTATCACAAATCGAAACAAAATCAATAATTGATTTCGCAGAATCTAAACATCTTTCTATAATTTTTGATTCATTTTTTACAATCATACAAAGGCATAATTTCTTTTCTGATTTTTTGTGTGAAAGTGTTTTTGATATCTCTCTTACCATTATCTTTTCTCCTCTCTATCAAGCTAATAAAGATTGTATTAGCACATGTAGATATGAGTGTAGAGCATTCGAGCGAATAATAGAGGTACGTTAGATTTATCATATGCTGTAAACATAATCTATGTGAAGGTAGTGGGCAGTTCATTTCCAATGTTAAGTATTCATAATAAAGAAACGAAAATCATAAATAATTATTATAAGTAATTTTCTTGTATATAAATATAAATTCAAATAAGAAATGAGTTAATCGTCTTTAGTGACATACGAGGAAGTGAAGAACGTGAAAAAAATTGTTGTTTTTGGCTCAGGGGGTCATGCCAAGGTTGTTATTGATGTCATTCGACGAGCTGGAGATTATGAGATTTATGGAATAGTTGATGGCTATCGTTCACAACATGAAGTGGTTTACGGTTATGAAGTAATAGGTGATGAATCCAATCTATTATCTGTTAAAGATCATATTCAAGGGGGAATTGTAGCTGTAGGAGATAATTGGATAAGAAGGGGAATAGTGGAGAAAGTAAAGGCTATTATTCCAGAGTTTCTGTTTATTTGTGCTATTCATCCATCTGCTATTATTAGTGAAGATGTAATTATTAGTGAAGGAACGGTAGTAGCGGGCGGAGCTGTAATTAATAGTAACGTGCGAATAGGAGCACACTGCATTGTTAATACAAATTCTAGTATAGATCATGACTGTGTAATTGATAATTATGCGACTATCGCACCAGGTGCTACTTTGGGAGGGAACGTTAAGATTGGGGATTATTCTGTTGTTTCTTTAGGAGCAAATGTAATTCATTCCATTACAATAGGAGAGCATACTGTAATTGGTGCCGGTGCGACAGTTGTAAAAGATATCGGCTCTTATGCACTTGCGGTTGGCGTACCAGCAACAAAAATAAAATCTAGAGAAAAGGGAGATAAATATTTATAAGTTCAGAGGGAATTCAGACCATTTCCTGGAAAAGGAGCTGACTCAAAAGATATCTATATTTCTTTTGAGTCAGCTCCTTTTTTATTTTTTAAAGCTTTCGTCATAATTGTTTATTATCACTATGAGAAATTTTTTTGAATTAAATGGGAAAATAATTTATTAAGGGATATGGTAAGTGACTATATATGAGTCATGACCTTGTTGTGGCAAAACATGTATAGTTCACATAAATTGTAACAACATTACTTTTTTTGAAAACGGTATTTAGGAGCTAGTAGTTGTGTGATAAGAGGGTGCCATAATTACAAGGTAATTTATGATCGTATATGAAATGATTCCGAAAACCTAAATATTTTACTTAAAGTAGAATTAGAGCGAAATTACATATGTATAGAAGGGAGAATTGATAATACTGGTAACATAGAACTATTATGAATGAACGTTCAAATTATGAAAGGAGGCTGAGTATTATCAAAATTAAAAAGTTCTCTAAACCCATTTATGTTACTTCCCCTTTTCTTCCTCCATTTCAAGAGTTTTCTCGTTTAATAGAACAAATTTGGGAAAATCGATATTTAACAAACAATGGACTGCTGCATCAACAATTTGAAATGGAAGCAAGGAAATATTTGGGTGTTGAAAAGAATACACTATTTGTAAATGGGCATATGGCACTTGATATTGCAATTAAATCTTTGCGGTTAACAGGAGAGGTGATTACAACCCCTTTTACATTTGCCTCAACAACCCACGCCATTTCCATGAATGGATTAATTCCAGTATTTTGTGATGTAAATAAACATGATTATAATTTAGATGTTTCAAAAATTGAATCGTTAATTACTGAACATACTTCGGCAATTATACCCGTACATGTTTTTGGCACTCCTTGCGATGTTTATGAAATTGAAAGAATAGCAAAAAAATATAATTTAAAGGTTATATATGATGCAGCCCATGCTTTTGGTGTAAAAGTAGACGGAAAAGGAATTGGGGTATTTGGCGATATATCTATGTTTAGTATGCATGCAACAAAGGTTTTTCATTCTATTGAAGGTGGAATACTTACTTATCATGATGAAACATTATCAGAAGCATTAAATCAGTATAAAAATTTTGGGTATAAAAGTTCGGGAGAGGTTAGCTTAGTCGGTTTAAATGCTAAAATGAACGAATTTCAAGCGGCGATGGGTATTTTGAATCTCCGACATATAAACGAAGAAATAAATAGAAGAAAAAAAATAACAAGTATGTATCGTAATCAATTAAAAAGCATTCCAGGTATTCGTTTTATAGAAGAAATGGAGAATGTCCAATATAATTATTCGTATTTTTCCATAGAGGTTGATGAAGCGATCTATGGACTAGATCGTAATCAATTATATGAACGTTTAATGTCGTATAACGTATTTACAAGGAAATATTTTTCGCCATTAACAAGTGATTTTATCTGTTATAAAGATCAGTATGATTCAGGGAAAACACCAATTGCGAAAGAAATAGCAAATAAAGTTTTAGTATTGCCGTTATACGGTGAATTACAAGTTGGAGATGTAGAAAAAATTTGTATGATAATTAAAACAATCCCGGAACTAGTTGAATTGGAATGGGAGAAGGATTAGGAGGCAGTAAGAAAAAATGTTTAGGGAGGGATTGTGATTATGAGCAATTTAGATAGTAATAAACAAATAGATAAGGTAATAAATTATGCCAATTCTCGTCCAAAAGTAAATGTTATTATTGCAGCTTACAATATGAAAGAGTATTTAAAAGAAACTGTCGATAGTGTGTTACGTCAAGATTATCCCAATTTAGAAATTATTGTTGCTGATGATTGTTCAATTGATGGTACACAAGATATGATGAAACGATATGACGAGAATCCGAAAGTTAGATATATTCGAAATGAAGTGAATTTAGGTTCGAGGATGAACGGCCGAAAATTACTTCATGAACATGCAGATGGTAAATATATATTGTGTATTAATCACGATGATTATCTTACGCAAAATAATTATATTAGTAAGGCTGTAGCGTTGCTTGAAGAAAATCCTAATGTCTCACTTGTTTTTGCGAATTTACATTTTTTTGATGTTGATTCAGGAGACCGCAGACCAATTACACAAGATATACCTACGATTACAAAAGGTAGTGATTACTTTTTAAACTATGAAACTGGTAGTTATCCTCATATAACAAGTACATTAACATCAGTATTTAGAAGAGAAGACGCTATTCGCATGTGCTGCTTTATGGAAAAATCAGAATGCCAAGATCTATTTTTGTATTTGAAATTAATGTTAATTGGTGATATTGGATTTATTGCAGATCATGTCGGTGTGTATCGTTTCCATAAAAATAGTTTAAGTTTTAACATGCCAACTGAGGGTGATTATGGAACGATTGAAGATCTTGAAGAATTATATGTTAATGCATTAGAGCTAGGTTTAGATAAAAGTCAATTAGCTGAGTGGTTAACTATACGAGTATATAAATATGTGAATTGGCGCTTTGAAATAATGTGGTTCAATAATCAAAAAAGTAATGCATTACAATTGCTAACGAGTATTTCAGAAAAGCATCCTCTTGTATTTTATTGGATTACAAATCGTCTACATTGGGAATAGAAGTATAACGCTTAATTTTTAATGGAAGAAAGTGCAATCTACATGAAAAATAGATATAAGGTGGAGAGAGTGAGTGGAAAAGTTCAACCTATTGTTAATTATTAGAAACTACAGTAAGTGGATTCATACGGCACCTTTTTATCTTCAAGAAGAACTTTCAAAAATTACAAACTTATTTGTTTGGAATGAAGATGGTGACATTTCTAATATTCTTAATACTATTCATTTTAAACCTGATTTTATATTAATCTACTTATTTGACACAGAGGCGAATGCACCAAAAATTACGGGACTTCGTAATTTAAAAATTCCATATGGAATATATATAGAAGATTTACATCACAATCCTGCTAAAACATATGCTGCAATAAAACATGAAAACGTTGAAAATATATTTACGTGTTATAGAGATGCTTTTCATAAGTTTTATCCTGATTTTTCTGATAAAACCAAATGGTTTCCTCATCATGTCAATACTGAAATCTTTAAGGACTATGGTCAAAAAAAAGATATTGATATGCTATTAATGGGAGCAGTCATTCCGTATTATTATCCGCTAAGATGTAAAATCCTCGAAACTTATCAAAATGAAGCAAATTTTCTATATCATGGACATCCAGGCTATAGAAATATTGATAATGAAGAATTTCAAAACGTATTTGTTCGCGAAAGTTATGCAAAGGAAATAAATAGGGCGAAATTATTTTTTACTTGTAATTCAATATATGGATATACAATTCTAAAATACTTTGAAGTATTAGCATGTAACACTTTATTACTTGCTCCAAGTTCAGATGAGATTTTAGATTTAGGTTTAAAGCCAGGGGTGCATTTTGTTGAAATAGATGAAAATAATTTTATAGAAAAGGCAAATTATTATTTGACACATGACGAAGAACGAGAAGAAATTAGTAAGAATGGATTTGAACTCGTACAAGAAAAGCATTCAACTACTCAACGGGCTCAACAACTAAAAGAGATGATTCATGAAATATTAAAAGGAGGATAACCATTTGAAGGTCTTAGTTACAGGCGGAGCGGAAGTAATTTCTACTTATGTTTCGGAAAATTAAAATGAATATATATAAATCCAAATTAAAACCCTGACATAAACCCCTTTTCTTTTTAGATGGTCGAGAGCGTCTGGTCATGCGTAGAAGCGGTCAGGCCCTTTTTCTGCCACGTGCGAAGTTCAAACAAAGAGAGACAGAAAGTTGCAGGTTATTTTTTGCTTGGCATGGCGACAACTTGTATGTTGGAAAGTCAAGGTGGATTTATATATAATTTATTTCATGCTTCCTTAATATTGCGAAATGAGCTCTCATTCTCATAAGAAATGTTACATCCTCATCATAATGTTCAAGATTAGTATTGAAAGATAGAAAAGGCTTAGAAATAAAAACAGGCTGTGGAGAAGGATTATCCACAGCCTACTTTTGTTGAGGCATTATAGCTTTAGTAGTCAATTGTAATGCCGGCACTTGCATAACCTGTCACAGTCGTAACAAGCCCCAACGTACTGACTGAAGTTACAGTGAAGACCATTAATAAACGATCCCCAGCATTTACAGATGCAGTCAATCCAGTAAGAGAATTAAAGAGATTTTGGAAAGTTCCAATTGGTCCTGTAATGTTTGGATTTAAAGTGACAAGAGTAGAAGGAATTGCATCGAAATCATTGTCGTTAGGATTCGTATTTCTATATACCTGCGCCCGAACTGTTGCACTAGTGCCAAGGTTGATAATTGCTATAGCAGAAAGGTGTGCATAGACTGATGTGATTGTGCCATTACGTGGAACCACAAATGATTCATTTGCTATCCCAGCAAGTGGTAGCGTTAAAGTAGTATTTGGATCGGCACCTAAAATACCTACACCAGGAACAAAAGATCCAAATCCAATTAGACTTCCAGTACCTAGCAATCCACCAGCAAGAGTAGTCAGCACAGCGGGACCACCTGATGCGAATGGAATGATAGAAGCAGGTCCAGTCGGCCCAGTCGGTCCAGTCGGCCCAGTCGG
>NZ_KN050812.1:0-8887 GCF_000746135.1 Bacillus sp. UNC322MFChir4.1 | reverse complement strand
TCCAGTCGGCCCAGTCGGTCCAGTCGGTCCAGTTGGCCCAGTCGGTCCAGTTGGCCCAGTCGGTCCAGTCGGTCCAGTCGGTCCAGTCGGTCCAGGTTCTGGTATAGGAAATGCACATTGAAACGGTATGCATTTGTTATTATTCGAATTACCCAAATTGAATCCTCCTTATTTCTTTAATAAAATAGTCAATTCCATACATTTTATGAATTATAAAAGAGATTGGTACTGGGTTATCTCTCTAAATGGGAGATTTCTTGATAGAGAAAAGGAATCTTTCCCCTGTCACATGCAAGGGCTAAAACACAGATAGAAAATAATACAAGGAAACATAGTTTTATTGCTTCGTACACTCTAAATTTATTTAATGAAGAGAAGTGAAAAATGGTTATAGACCAACTCCTAGTTTTAAGAGAATAGGGAAAATGCCTTATATACATAGAGAAAGAAGTGATTTTTAACGAAACTTCTCCGTTCTGTATGAATATAACTGTAATAACGTATGTTTTAGTAAAAAGGGGGATGGAGATGGTGAAGAAACAAATAAAAAAAGGAGAAAATCAACCGTTATTATATATTCATCATTTAGATTTATATAAACTCCAGCGCCATATGCAGCAAAGTGTGATTGTGAAACAAATAGAACGAACTGCTGAAGTAACGGAAAGTGAGACAGAAGATGTGGAAAAGGGAAAACAAACTCAAGGGGCTGTAGAAGAAATGCATGTGGCTGATCAACATAATGTGCAAATGGATCCAACGGAAGAAGAGCGTCTAGAGCAAGGTAAGGAATCATTTGTAGAATCTTCAAGTAGTGCATGGCAAAATAAATCGTTTAAAGATATGAATAACGAGGAAAAAATTTATTTTTTGTTAAATCAACCTCATTATATACCAAATGTAAAATGTATTGTGAAAACAGAAAAAGCTTCTTATGTAGGGGTTATTACTTCTTATGAAAATGGAGTGCTGCAAATGTTGATACCAAGCCATATTGGGAATTTCCCTCTAAACATAGAAGAGGTAGTATCGATTCGCATGATGGGACTATGATGTGGAAAAGGTGGTAGGAATCCTACCACCTCAATAGTTTTTTGGTTTACACATTATACGCCTGCAACGTGTACATCACGTAAGCATTGGATTGCACAGAAACAATTTAGATCAACAGTTACAACAGAATTTGTTGCTTGTAGTGTAGCAGTAGGGGTATTTAAGAAGTAACAAACTGGATTTTGATCATGTGGTACGTTTTGTACTTCTAATCCACGTAATACTGCACAGCAATCGTCTACACTTTCTACGCGAAGGATCAACGTAGTACAATCTGTAGTATTAGTGGAAGGAATAAATACTTTGAATGGATCTCCTTCACTAGTAAATAAGATAAATGGGCGTGTATTAGCGAGTCTAGAGCCTTGATGTGCACCAAGGAATGGAACATCGCAACCTGTCGGGCATGTGCTTGTTGCGCAATCTTGTAATTCATTGATGAAGTTTACAACATCACATACGCAATTCATGCGCATAACCTTTTTATCATCATTGTTACCCATTCTTTTCACTCCTTATCATAAGTTTTGATTACACTAATAGAATATTGAATGCGAGGTAAATCGGTTACTGCTCTCAAGTTGTTTTTTTCAAAGGATAAGCCTGTATTTAGCCGGAAAGAAAAGGAGATGAGGAACTTGTTTTTTGAGAGTTGGCTTATGTTTTTTATTTTTTCATGTGCAGTATTTCGGTTAACACGCCTTTTGGTCTTTGATAAGATTACATCTTTTATACGTGCGCCTTTTATTGAAGAAATACAGATTACAGAAGAGGATGGTTCGGTTTCAACGTATATGAAAATAAAAGAAGCAGGTTTACGTAAATTTTTTGGGGAATTGTTAAGTTGCTATTGGTGTACAGGGGTATGGGTGAGCGCTCTATTACTTATATGTTATGAATGGATTCCGAAAGTAGCAGAGCCTATTATTGTATTATTAGCAGTTGCTGGGGCTGCGGCGATAATTGAAACGATTGTAATTCGATGGCTGAATGAGTGAGAAATGAAGGAACGAAACAGAAGGGTTGTTCATATAGTAAAGAGAGTGTTAAAAAATAGAGGAGATGTTTGCCATGGCGAAGTATCAGCAACCAAATCCATATAATAATCTTCAATATTGGTATCAAATGCAGAAACAGCAACAAGGGCAACAGGAAGAGCAGCAACAAGGGCAGCAACTAGAACAGCAAGGGTATGTGAAGAAAAAAGGTTGTAACTGTGGTGGAAAGAAAAATAGGTATTAATAAATAATGAAACATGTAATTAATGAGTCTGCTTTTGAACAAAAAATACCCTGTTTTATCCTTTGGGTAAGAAAAAACAGGGTATTTTTTGTTTTATTTCAGAAATATTTACGTCATATGTTATTTTGTTTTTTGTAGGTCATTCCTCGTCAAAAATAAAAATCTCGAAACATCAAGTTTTTTTCCTCTAAAAAACTGCGGAGAAGAAATGTATAATTCTTCTTTTGCTCGTGTAATTGCCACGTATGCTAAGCGTCGTTCTTCTTCTAATGCCTCGGAGGTATCAGTGACACGGTCGTTTGCATCTTTTAATGATGAGGAATGCGGTAATATTCCATCGCTTGCACCGAGTAAGAAGACGCATGGGAATTCAAGACCTTTGGCGTTATGAATTGACATAAGCGAGACAGCATCTTGCTGGACTCTTGTTTTTAATGCTTCCATTTCTTTTTGATTTTGTATTGCTGCGTTTACAAATTCTAAATACGCTGGAATGTCGGAAAAGCGATTTGCGGATTCAATGAGCTCTTCAAGCATTTCTTCTTGTATTTCTTTTTGCATTGTGAAAGAAGAGCGGTCATTGCTTTGCAGATATTCTAAGTATTGTCCTTTTCCTTTAATGATTTCTTTTAATGCTTTTTTCGGTTCCAGTTCTTTAATAAATTTCAGAAAATCAATACGGTCATTAATTTTCTTTACTTGGAACGATTTTAAACTCGGATTGAGTAAAAGAAAATGTAAAAGGGAAGGGAAACGTCCTTCACCGTATTTCCATTGCTCTCGTTCAATAAATGATATACATTCATCGCGTCCAATATACATCGTTGGTAAAATACTTGCGAGTGATTCTAAACGAAATGGTTCAAAGGCCAACCGTAGTTGATCTAATACCGGCTTAATAAGGGAGTGCTCATAAAATGATTGGCTTGCTCCATATTTGACGAACGGTATTTTATGAATCGTAAGCTGATCGAGTAAGGACCGGCTTACAGAATGTGTCCGGTATAATAAGCAAAAGTCTGTATAGCGTCGCTGGCCGCTTGCTACTTTATCCTGAATCAGTTGCAATATTTGATTCGCTTCATCCAATGTTGTTGCTGGTCTTGAATAAAACGGCTGTATGCCTTCTTCGCGAACGGAGTACAGTTCTTTGTTAAAGCGTTCTTGATTTAGCTTAATGACTTCATTACCAAGGCCAACGATGTATGGATTCGAGCGATAGTTCGTATTTAAAGTAATAATGGTTGTATCATCAAATTCTTTTGGGAAAGAAAGGATAATTTGATGACTAGCTCCGCGCCAGCCGTATATCGCTTGATCATCGTCACCTGCGATAAATAAGTTGTTTTGCGGCGCTGCTAATAATTTTACAATTTCATACTGAGCGTATGATGTATCTTGAAATTCATCGACTTCAATATATTGAAAGCGACCTTGCAGCTGCGTTAATAAAGCGGCATTATTTTCTAGCAAATAGAATGTTTCAAGTAAAATATCATCAAAGTCTAAATAGCTATGACTTTTTTTTACGTCTTCATAGCGGTGATACACTTCTTGAAATTCACGTTCCACAGGTGTTTTAGCTTGTACATCTTTCGGTCTATTTAATTTATTTTTTTCAAGTGAAATCATTGCTAGCATACTTTCCGCGTCATAGTCATCTTTTAAACGAAGTTCTTTTAAAATTTTCTTTATAATAATTTGTTTATGTTTTTCATTTGCTAAAATTTGTTGGTTGTATCCTTGGCTGCGAAGTAACTTTAAGAACACAGAATGGAATGTTCCAGCAACTAGATATTGGCTCGCTGCGGGTGTCATACCAGGTAATGTTGCTACGCGGTTTCGAATTTCTTCCGCTGCTTTTTGTGTAAAGGTAAGCAGCAATATGTTGCGCGGGTAAACACCTTTTACATTGACTAAATAGCCAACGCGCGTAGTTAAGACAGATGTTTTTCCGCTGCCGGCACCAGCCAATGTAAGAACGGGCCCTTCAGTCTGACGAACAGCTTCTAATTGCTTTTCATTTAAATATATTCCTTGTTTTTCAAGAGCGCGAAAATAAGTAACATCCGCATCGTTTTGATGAATTAAGTCCGTAGATGTTTTCGGAATATGATAAATTGCGCGAGGTATATTCGAATGGGTTAATGATTTTTGCGAAAAATTTTCCTTAGTCATAATTTCACCTTCAATAAGTAGCATCAACTTATAACTTTATCGGAAGATAGAGGAAATGGCAATGTAAAAAAGTGAGATAGTAATGTGGTTAGGGGTGAATACAAATTGAGCCCCCTACTAAAAACCTCTTTTTTTAGATGGGCGAGAGGAACTGGCCATGCGTAGAAGCGGTCAGTGCTTATTTCTGCCCCGTGCGGTGTTAAAACAAGGGGAGAAAGCGAGTGTAGGTCACTTTTTGTTTTGCGTGGCCGCAATTTATATGTTGAAAAAACGAAACAAAAGCTCTTTTCTTGTTAGAGGAGTGAGAGGGACTGGCTGTGCGTGGTAGCGGTCAGTGCTTATTTCTGCCCCGTGCGGTGTTAAAACAGAGAGAGAGAAAGCAAGAGTAGGTAACTTTTAGTTTGGGATAGCCTTGATTTATATGTTGAAAAAGCGGAACGAAAGTTGATTGTAGAAATTATAAAAAGAAGCGCTAGGCAAGCGCTTCTTTTTATAGTTGTTTTATCATTACAACATGTGGGATGTCAGCTTCCATGAATACGTCAGAAGTTGTTTTGTAGCCAAGTTTATGGTAAAACGGCTCGGCGTGTGTTTGCGCATGAAGTTTCAGTTTTGGAAGTGATTCTTCTTTTGCAAGGGATTCTAATGCGTCCATGATGATCTTGCCGGCCCCTTTTTGGCGGTGAGATGATAGGACACAGATGCGTTCCATTTTCCCGATACCATCGACGATGCGAAAGCGCCCAGCGCCAACTGGAACATCTTGATCGTATAAAACAACGTGTTTTGCAGTGTGATCATATTCGTCATATTCTTCTTCAGCTGAAACCTTTTGTTCATCTACAAATACTTGTTTACGAACGGAAAAGGCACCCTCAAGTTGCTTTTCGTTTTGTACGACTTGAACTTGCAAATTATTGTTGCTCCTTTCCTAAATGGAATGTTTCGTGTACTGACCATGTATCATTTTCTAATTGATATAGTAAATGGAAACGATCGATTGGTTGCTCATAATAGAAATCCTTCATCTTTAAGCGACCTAAAACATCCGCATGCTCAGCGTCTGATAAATGTTGTCCAATTGTAAGGTGCGGCACAAAAGCATATTCGCGATCTTGTGTGAACATACCACTATGCATTTCTTCGTTTAGGAATGTTAATTCTGGTGTTTTTTCAACTTTAAAATAAATAACATTATTTACAGGTGCAAAAGAGCTCACTTTTCCGACATGTAATGTAAAAGGGTTTGTTTTCTTTGCAATTGTATGAAGCTCTTGCACAATCGTTTCTAATTTTTCATCAGCTACTTCGAAAGGTGTTTTTAATGTAATGTGTGGTGGAACTAATGCATAATGTGGATCATAACGCTTACGCAGACCGTTTGCTTTATCTTGAATCATTTTTGATGGAAAAATTACAATACCTAGTTTCATCTCTAAATTCCTCCCCTTGTCTGAACGTAAAATGCTTGTATGAAAACAAAACTCCATTTTATTATATCAGATAATTCTGAATGACACTGTATATTATTTCAGCGCTAGCATTTGAGAAAATGCATGTGGCAAGTTTTTTTGCCAATATTTCCATGTATGATTCCCATCAAACTCTTCGTAATAAGTTGTAAATCCTCTATCAGTAAGAAGAGAATGAAGTTCACGGTTTGGCGCTACAAAATCAGAAATATTACCATCTGTCGTTTTTACGGCTGTTTCTTCTGTACCGATGATGTGATATAAATCTAGCATGTGCGGCTGCGTAAAGGCTTTAGCGCGCTCTAGTACAGATTCATTTACAAATGGCGACTGCATAATTACTTTTCCGAATGTATGCGGATACATAAGTGCTGTCATAAATGAAACTGTACCGCCTAAAGAATCTCCGATTAAAACGCGGCCTTTCCCCATTTGATATGTTGGGTACTGTTCATCTAAATATGGAACGAGTTCATGAGCTAAAAAGCGAATGTACATGTCATTTTGTGATCCATTTGGATGATATTTTTCTTTTCGATTGTGTACATCCTTATATGGAATACCAACAATAATTGTTCGATCAATTTCCTCTGTTTCGCGAAGGGACTCTATAACGCGATGTGCTTTACCAAGTTGAAAATAATCTCTCCCATCTTGCGCAATAACAATTGTGTGCTTATGAAGCGGCGTGAAATTGGCTGGTAAATAGACGAGAAGCGTAAGTTCTTCTTGCAGTGATTTGCTGTAAAATGTTAGTTCTTCAATTTTCCCTATTGTTTGTGTCATCGTGTAATCTCCCCTAAGTAAAAAGTTACTACAACTTTATTTTAGCATAAGAATAAGAAGAATCTAAAAAATTAGTATTCAGTATTGGAAGAAACGACTATAATGAAATGAGAATTTTACTTAATATAAATAAAGATTGAAAAAACGACATAAAAAACCTTTTCTTTTTCGAGGAGCGAGTGCACCTGACTATGCATAGAAGCGGTCGGGTCTTTTTCCTGCCACGTACTAGATTTAAAGCAAAGGGAGAAGGCGGAATCGGGTCAAGTTTTCGCACCTATAAAGAAAAGCGGAGTCGACTGTTCAGGCCTGTTGGCTAAGGTTCTTAGACATGAGGGCCTAGGAGGCAGAGCTAGACAAATATGTTTGAAAATCAAAATGTATTTATACAGATAAGGAGACAGCATATGAAGCAGCAAAAATCAATAGCACTGCCGTTAGCGATTTCGATTATTACGATTTCATTTGCGGCTATCTTTGTAAAAATGTCTACAGCACCATCTTCTATTTTAAGTATGTATCGTTTATGGATGATTGTCATAATTATGCTTCCTATTGTATGGAAGAAAAGAGAGGAATTTACGAGAATTAAGAAGAAAGACTGGGTATTTTTAAGTGGATCCGGTTTCTTTTTAGCGCTGCATTTCCTTCTATGGTTTGCATCGTTAAAATATACAACAGTTGCAAGTTCAACGATTATTTTGGCATTGCAGCCACTCGTATCTCTTATCGGAGGATTTTTCTTATTTAAAGAAAGAACAACACTCATTTCACTAGCAACAATGGGAATTGCTATTATTGGTGTAGGATGTATTGGATGGGGAGATTTAGGACTAAGCGAAGAGGCCGTCTTAGGGGATATACTATCATTCTTTAGTGTAATTGCAGTGGTTGGCTATTTATTTATAGGGCAAACGACAGTGAAAAAAGTATCACATTGGATTTATAGTTTTACTGTCTTTACATTTGCAGCTATATTTTTAAGTATATATAACATGATGTTGCAAATTCCACTTACAGGATATTCATCATGGGACTGGACTGTATTTTTCTTACTTGCAACTGTACCGACTATATCTCAAATGATTAATAACTGGTTATTGAATTATGTAAATGCAACAACCATTTCTATGAGTATTTTAGGTGAGCCTGTTGGTGCGATGATCCTTGCTTTCTTTTTACTCGGTGAAAAATTAAATTCTACGCAAGTGGTCGGAAGTGTTCTTGTATTATGCGGCGTATGTATCTTTTTATTACAGCAACAAAAGCGCCCATATAAAGAATCGGTAGAAGGTATGGGATATCCGCAAGAGACGTAAGGAAGAAGTGTTTAGGCAACTAGCCATCAGTGAGGAGCCGATGGCTAGTTTGTATTTTATTTAGGCTTTATTATATAGGGCTGAACGTAAACTATACATAGATCGCGAAATTTACCTTCTGCAGTTGTGACAATAATAACGGCTCGTCCAGACTGTTTTCCTATTACAGTTGCTTTCTGATGTTCGGTATGAATCTCTGCAATATGGGGGTTTGTGCACGTCCAAATGACCTCTTGGTTACTTGCTTGTGAAGGAAGGACAGCTGCTGTAAGCTCGGCACGTTGCCCATTTTTTAGTTTTAACTTAGCTTTCTGCAGTTGTATACCGATGACCGGCACAGGAGAAGGGAGAATAGAAATATGAGGCAGATCTGTTTGTAGTGCAGCACATGAAGAAGATATAGGGTGTTTTTGTGAGTGAAATGGTGATTGCATATAAGGTGTCCTCCTTCTTATTAATGTTCTTAGTTATACTATATACAAAGAATGTTAGAAATAATTTAAGGTAATATAAAGAATTTGTTAATTTACAGAAAATTCAGTACAATAATATGTAAATACAAATTGAAAAAATGACATAAAGTGAAACTTTAATCAGTGGGGGTTTTCTTCATCCCCCACTGATTATCAGCCCTCACCAATCGGGCTTTTACGGGCAGTTTATCTCCCGCCTAACTTCTTAAGAAAAGCGGAAGCGGCTCGCTCAGAATCGCAGGACGCCCACGCCCCTGACGAGGCCACTGAAAAAGTCCTCATAGTTCAAAAAGTGAAAGCTTCCCCGATGAAATCGAGGAAGCTTTCACTTTTTTTATGTATAATGGTTGTACTAACTCTAGGT